>NZ_JARWAM010000058.1:0-500 GCF_031451695.1 Franzmannia qiaohouensis | reverse complement strand
CTCGAGGACCTGCAGAACTTCCGCCAGCTGCACTCCAAGACCCCGGGCCACCCGGAGCTGGGCTACACCGCTGGCGTCGAGACCACCACCGGCCCGCTGGGCCAGGGTCTGGCCAACGCGGTGGGCATGGCCCTCGCCGAGCGCACCCTGGCGGCGCAGTTCAATCGCCCCGGCCACACCGTCATCGATCACCGCACCTGGTGCTTCCTCGGCGACGGCTGCCTGATGGAGGGCATCTCCCACGAGGTGGCGTCATTGGCCGGCACCCAGGGCCTGGGCAAGCTGGTGGCCTTCTATGACGACAACGGCATCTCCATCGATGGCGAGGTCGAGGGCTGGTTCACCGACGATACCGCCAAGCGCTTCGAGGCCTACGGCTGGCACGTGGTGCCCAACGTCGACGGCCACAAGCCCGAGGAGATCCAGGCCGCCATCGAGCTGGCCAAGCAGCACGACGACAAGCCGAGCCTGATCATCTGCAAGACCATCATCGGCTTCGG
>NZ_JARWAM010000057.1:0-510 GCF_031451695.1 Franzmannia qiaohouensis | reverse complement strand
AGGCTCAGCAGCACCGGCATTTCACCGGAGTCGGCGTAGCCGGAGTGGGTGCCGCCGCTGTAGGCGAAGTCGACGTCGCCGGAGAGGATCAACGGGGCCATGCCGGCGCCGCCTGAGGTCGGCACGATGCGCAGATCGAGGCCTTCCTGCTGGGCGATGTACTCGATGATCATGCGGTCCAGCGCGGTCTGGGTCGCGTAGCTGGTGCCCGGGTTCTCCTTGGCGTACTCGATCAGGCCTTCCCAGGTGTCGCCGAAGGGACGGTCTTCGCCGGTGACCATGGCCGACTGGCCAAGGGTCACGCCGGCGACGTAGCGGAAGTCGTCGAGCTGGTAGTTGGTCTCGGTGGACAGCGGGCCATAGGTGATGGTCATCGAGGTGCCGAAGACGAAGGTATAGCCCTCATCGTCGCTGACTGTCAGGCGCGACAGCGCCACGCCGCCGCCGGCCCCGGGCTGGTTGACCACGTTGACCGGCTGGCCGAGCTCTTCCTCGAGCACGTTGGCCAGT
>NZ_JARWAM010000056.1:0-550 GCF_031451695.1 Franzmannia qiaohouensis | reverse complement strand
AGGAGGATGCCCGGCGAATGGCATTGCGCCGATAACTGGACCAACCGAGGTGCAGCACCATCAGCGCGGTGATGATCACGAAGACCAGCGCGATGGGGCGCTCGAGCAGTATCGAGATCTCGCCACCGGAGAGGATGATCGACTGGCGCAGGTTCATCTCCAGCATCGGCGTGACGATGAAGGCGACCAGGAAGGTGACGAAGGAGTAGTCGAATTTCTTCAGGAAGTAGCCGAAGATCGCGAAGCCGAACACCACGATCAGCCCGAAGGTGCCGTAGCCCTGGACCTGAATGCCGGCCAGGCACAGGAAGATCACCACCGGGATGACGATATTGGGCGGCACGCTGGTGACCTTGGCGAAGATGCGCAGGCCGTACCAGCCCACCGCCAGCATCAGCAGGCTGGCGACGATCATCCCCGAGAAGATGGTGAACAGCATCTCCGGGTGGTCGCGCAGCATCAGCGGGCCGACCTGGATGCCGTGGATCATGAAGGCGCCGACCAGCAGCGCCGCCGACACGCTGCCGGGGATACCCAGGCCGAACAGCGG
>NZ_JARWAM010000055.1:0-563 GCF_031451695.1 Franzmannia qiaohouensis | reverse complement strand
GGTCGCGGCCAATGCCGCGGTAGGGGGTATGTCGGCCTTGAACGGCAACCACATCCACCTGCTGGAAGAAAGCGACGATGCCATTGACCGGTTGGTCGACGCGATCGAGCGAGCCACCGATCATGTCCATATCCTGTTCTATATCTGGCTGCCCGACCATTCGGGGCAAAAGATGGCCCATGCTGTGGCCCGTGCCGCGCAGCGCGGCGTCGAATGCCGGGTGATCGTCGATGCCCTGGGGTCGCGGCTGCTGGTCAGGTCCGCGCTGTGGACCCAGATGCAGGAAGCCGGGGCCGAATGCGTCACCGCCTTTCCCTGGGGGCTGCCCTTTATCAGCGTGCTGTTTCGCAGGCTGGATCTGCGCAACCACCGCAAGATCCTGGTGGTGGACAACCGCATGGCCTTTTCGGGCAGCCGCAACTGTGCGGACATGGCATTCGCCATCAAGCCGCGCTTTGCCCCTTGGGTCGATATCGTGATGTCGGTCGAAGGCCCCGTGGTGCGGCAGTTCCAGTCGGTCTTCCTGGGCGACTGGATGAGCTATACCGGCACGGATCTGGGCG
>NZ_JARWAM010000054.1:0-566 GCF_031451695.1 Franzmannia qiaohouensis | reverse complement strand
GTGATTGGTCCCACATCTGGCCTTCGTAATCTTGCAGGATATCTGCCAGTTCGTCCTTTCTGATATTGAGAACCCGGATCTTCAGCTTCGAGTCGGTCTCCGTATTGTTGATCAGGTAATGCAGACCTCGCCATGTGCCTTCGATCTGGCGCACTTTCTCATCATGCAGAATTTCGTTCATCTGTCGGGAAAGAATTTGATCGATCCCGCTGATCAGAGACTTGATGGACTTGATGGCGTTTCCTGAAATCGTGGCCGTGCCAGATCGCTCCGTGGCGGCCAGGGCAAGGTTGGCCACCAGTGCCTGCAGCTTTTCGCCATCGCTGTCCTTGACTCGGAAATCCCTTTCCAGAAGATCGCTGAATTCGGCCAGATCGATGGCTTCAGCTTCAGTGGCACCGGCAGCGACTTCTTGCTTTGCCTCAGCCATATCAGCCCTCCCTATCGGATTTTGTGGCCGCCATCGCCTGTTCGGCGGCCTGTTGCAGCAGCGGCTCGTTATTCAGCAACTGAGCAATTCTCTTTTCGGCATCGACCTTGCCGTCCATATAGCTCAGCAGTTCTTC
>NZ_JARWAM010000053.1:0-581 GCF_031451695.1 Franzmannia qiaohouensis | reverse complement strand
TAAAGGGCGGCCACAGGAGTGGCCGCCCCGGGGTGGCATATACCTGACCAAGAAAGCGCTGTCTTTAGCACATTCTGAAAAAAAACAGCCTCAGGTAGATCTGCAACAGACAAGAACCCTTGATGATTGATGGTGGACAGCCGGACCATCGGCCAGAGAAAGGGCGTGCCGGAAAGGAGGCGCTGACCAAAGACGGGGATCGGCTCAGCCGAAACTCAGGATCATGGGCACCAGGAAGACGGCTCCCACGGCGGCGGCTGCCGTCATCCACGTCGCTCTGCGATTGTAGAAGGAGGTTGATTGGTAGCACCATCCGCAGCGCGCCGCACCGAAGCGCATTCTATGGCCGCAGAAACACCAAAGGATCCGCATGGCAAACCTCACTCTTGCCCAAAAAGAAGACCTCCGAGTCAGTGGCGTGGGATTAACAAAAGTTGTTTCCTGAGTCTGATTGAATAAGAAAAATCGCACGGAACGGCTGAAAAGCCTGCCGCTGGTGGTGTGGCCCGCTTGGCTTGGACATGGTTCTCAGAAGCCCTGTCGATGCCGAAACAACCTGGCTCCCCCGGTTCTTTGCAGTG
>NZ_JARWAM010000052.1:0-605 GCF_031451695.1 Franzmannia qiaohouensis | reverse complement strand
GCTGGATCACCTCCTTATCGACGCGTCATCTCGTGTCGGCAAGTGCTCACAATGAATTACCTGATCGGCCAGAGCAAAGACTGTTTGGGTCTGTAGCTCAGTTGGTTAGAGCGCACCCCTGATAAGGGTGAGGTCGGCAGTTCAAATCTGCCCAGACCCACCAAATTTTATCCAGTACTGCGTTATTTTGTGACTCGCATAGCAGGCTATGCGTCGCCACAAAATGCCTTGTCCTGAATAAAATTCCCATGGCACGTACGGGATATCAGTGGGGCCATAGCTCAGCTGGGAGAGCGCCTGCCTTGCACGCAGGAGGTCAGCGGTTCGATCCCGCTTGGCTCCACCACTTTCCCGCGGAAAGTCTGGAAAAGCTCAGTTGGGAGAGCGCCTGCCTTGCACCAGGAGGTCGCGCCGGGGGCGCGCACGACTTCGATCTCGCTTGGCTCCACCACTTCTCTCCACCTCACAGTCTTACCTGATCGGATCCACAGTCATAAGCCACCATCGCAACAGACGATGACCGGTTTATGACTGTCGATTGACAGTCTGCTCTTTAACAATGTGAATCATGCTGACAAATTTCTCCGCAAGGAGAAATGCAAGAT
>NZ_JARWAM010000051.1:0-626 GCF_031451695.1 Franzmannia qiaohouensis | reverse complement strand
TGGGTGAAGACGTAGATCGCCTGCTGATTCATGATCGCCGCCATGCGCACGGCGTTGTGCATGTACTCCATGAAGGTCAGGAAGGTCGCGCCGTAGGGCACGAAGCCGCCGTGCACGGCGATGCCGTTCATGATCGCGCCCATGCCGAACTCGCGCACCCCGTAGTGCAGGTAGTTGCCGCCCGGCGCGTCCTTGGCGATCGCCTTGGCGCCGCTCCAGAAGGTCAGGTTGGAGGGCGCCAGGTCGGCGCTGCCGCCGAGCAGCTCGGGCAGCTGCGGGCCGAGCGCGTTGAGGCAGGCCAGCGAGGCCTTGCGCGAGGCGATGCTCTCGGCCTTCTCCTGGGCCTGCTCGACCAGCGCTTCGCTGCCCAGGTCGCTGGGCAGCTCGCCCTTGAGGCGGCGCTTGAGCTCGGCGGCCTCGGCGGGGAAGGCCTCGGCGTAGCGCGCCAGGCGCGTCTCCCACGCCTGCTCGAGCTCGGCGCCGCGGGCCGTGGCGTCCCAGCCCTGGTAGATCGCTTCCGGCACATGGAAGGGCGCATGCGGCCAGTCGAGCTGGACCCGCGCCGCGGCCACCTCGTCGTCGCCCAGCGCAGCGCCGTGGCACTCCTCCTTGCCCTGCTTGTTGGG
>NZ_JARWAM010000050.1:0-1098 GCF_031451695.1 Franzmannia qiaohouensis | reverse complement strand
GGCGGTCTCAATGACCAAGCGCAACGCTATTGAATGGTGTTCGGATCGGCGACCGATTTCTTGAGTACCTCGGCGTAGACCTCCAACGGCGTTCGCCAGTCCAGGGTCTTGCGCGGCCGTGTATTCAGTGAGTCGGCGATCTCGTCGAGCTCTTCTTGGCTGTAGACCGATAGATCCGTGCCCTTCGGCAGGTACTGTCGCAATAGCCCGTTGGTGTTTTCATTCGATCCGCGCTGCCACGGGCTATGAGGGTCAGCAAAGTAGATGGCGGTGCCGGTCTTCTGCGTGATCTCGGCATGCTTCATCATTTCCCTGCCTTGGTCGTACGTCATCGTCAGGCGCAGTGACCTGGGTACCTGATTGAGCTTGTCACTGAAGCCGACGGCAGCCGCCGTGGCTGTGGTACCGTCGACCTTCGCCAGTATCACCAAGCGGGTCGTGCGCTCCACCAGCGTGCCGACGGCCGAGCGATTGTTGGCGCCAATGATGAGGTCACCTTCCCAGTGACCCGGCATCAGCCGATCTTCGATCTCAGGAGGTCGTAGGTGGATGCTGACCAGATCTGGGATCTGCTGTCGCCGATCCGTGCCACGACTGCGAGGGCGTCGCTTACCGTTGCCCTGTCGCAGACAGGCGATCAGCTCCTTCTTGAGGGAGCCGCGAGGCATGACGTAGAGCGCATTATAGATCGCTTCGTGTGAGACCCAGCGGTCAGTATCATCAGGGAACATAGCTTTCAGTGTGCTGGCTATCTGCTGTGGTGACCAGTACTTGCGCAGCAGATAGACCACCAGTTCGAACAGCTCACTATCAGGATGCAGCTTGGATCGACGGCGAGATCGGTGGCGGGCCAGTCTGGCTCGATACCCGGCGAGACTGGCGTCATAGGGCTTGTCAGGCCTGACTGTGTGGCGTGCCAGCTCCCGTGAGATGGTGCTGGGAGCACGTCCCAGTTGCCGCGCGATGGTTCGAATCGAATGATGAGCCTTCATGAGCATGATGGCGGCTCTGTCTTCAGCAGTGAGGTGGCGATAGCAATGAGTCATGGCAATACCATACCGAATGGGTCAGGTGTTGCACTTGGTCATTGAGACCGCC
>NZ_JARWAM010000049.1:0-1102 GCF_031451695.1 Franzmannia qiaohouensis | reverse complement strand
CCTAGATTCATAGAATAACCGCAGCACTTTGGACCACCCGGTAGAAGCAGGAGGGCCAGCGCCGGTACCCTCCCTGCTTTACCGACCAAAGTGAAGCAGAGCATGGGATACCGACAGCTGACCCAGACCCAACGATACCAGATCCACGCCCGCTATGACCTGGGCATGAGCCAGCGACAAATTGGCAGAGAGCTGGGCATCCACAGCAGCACGATCAGCCGCGAGTTGCGCCGCAACGCCACCTCTGGTGGCTACGATCCCGAGCAGGCTCAGTCCCTCAGTGATCGCCGGCGACGCACCGCCTGGAAATGGACAAAGCGCTTGCCCAGCATGATCGCCGTCGTTATCGACCGGCTGCGTGAGGAGTGGAGCCCGGAGCAGATCAGCGGTTTCATGGCGCCCTTTACCGGCGTCGCCGTCAGTCACCAGTGGATCTATTCCTTGATCTGGGATGACAAGGCGCGCGGAGGCGATCTCTGGCAGCACCTCCGTCAGCCCAAGCGGCGAAGCAAGCACCGGACCCAGGCCAAGAGCGCAGGGCTCGGCAAGATTCCTAACCGTGTGGGCATCGAGCATCGCCCCGCGCAGGTTAATGACAGGCTCTATATCGGGCACTGGGAGGGCGATACCGTCATCCAGGGTCATAAGCAGTCGGGGCTGGTCACACTGGTAGAGCGACGCAGCGGCTACCTGCTGGCGGCACGGTTGCCCAACATCTCAGCGGCGCTGACGCGAGCGGCTATGATCCGTCTACTGAAGCCCCGTCGAGGTGCTGTCCGGACCATCACCCTGGACAACGGCTCGGAGTTTGCCGATCACCAAGCCGTAGCCAAGGCGGTAACTGCAACGACCTACTTTTGTGATCCCTACTGCTCTGGTCAGCGTGGGAGCAATGAGAACACCAATGGCCTGGTACGGCAGTATTTCCCCAAGGGAACGGACTTCCGGCAGGTCACTGATGCCGAGCTGCGCGAGGTGGTAAGAAGGTTGAATGATCGCCCCCGAAAGCGGCTTGGTTACCGGACACCGGCACAGGTGTTTTTGGGTGAATACTCAGGAGCCCTCAACACCGCAGGTGCTGCGCTTATTACTTGAATTCAGG
>NZ_JARWAM010000048.1:0-1223 GCF_031451695.1 Franzmannia qiaohouensis | reverse complement strand
ATAGGTGCCTGACGATGACCTACTCTCACATGGGGAGACCCCACACTACCATCGGCGCTGAGCGGTTTCACTGCTGAGTTCGGCAAGGGATCAGGTGGTTCCCGCACGCTATGGTCGTCAGGCGAAAAACAGAGGAATCATGCCGACACGATACGTCTCAACGCATCCGTCAATTGTTACGTAATCCACAGACCCCTTGGGGTTATATGGTCAAGCCTCACGGGCCATTAGTACACGTTAGCTCAACACATTGCTGTGCTTCCACACCGTGCCTATCAACCAGCTAGTCTCGCTGGGCCCTTCAGGAGGCGTAAAGCCTCAGGGAAGTCTCATCTTGAAGGGGGCTTCCCGCTTAGATGCTTTCAGCGGTTATCCTGTCCGCACATAGCTACCCGGCAATGCCACTGGCGTGACAACCGGAACACCAGAGGTGCGTCCACTCCGGTCCTCTCGTACTAGGAGCAGCTCTTCTCAAACTTCCGACGCCCACGGCAGATAGGGACCGAACTGTCTCACGACGTTCTAAACCCAGCTCGCGTACCACTTTAAATGGCGAACAGCCATACCCTTGGGACCGACTTCAGCCCCAGGATGTGATGAGCCGACATCGAGGTGCCAAACACCGCCGTCGATGTGAACTCTTGGGCGGTATCAGCCTGTTATCCCCGGAGTACCTTTTATCCGTTGAGCGATGGCCCTTCCATACAGAACCACCGGATCACTAGAACCTACTTTCGTACCTGCTCGACGTGTCTGTCTCGCAGTTAAGCACCCTTATGCTCTTGCACTCAATGCACGATTTCCAACCGTGCTGAGGGTACCTTCGTGCTCCTCCGTTACTCTTTGGGAGGAGACCGCCCCAGTCAAACTACCCACCACACACTGTCCTCGACCCGGATAACGGGCCTGAGTTAGAACGCCAATGATGCCAGGCTGGTATTTCAAGGTTGGCTCCACCCGAACTGGCGTCCGGGTTTCTAAGCCTCCCAGCTATCCTACACAAGCAACATCAGCATCCAGTGTGAAGCTATAGTAAAGGTTCACGGGGTCTTTCCGTCTAGCCGCGGGTACACAGCATCTTCACTGCGATTTCAATTTCACTGAGTCTCGGGTGGAGACAGCGTGGCCATCATTACGCCATTCGTGCAGGTCGGAACTTACCCGACAAGGAATTTCGCTACCTTAGGACCGTTATAGTTACGGCCGCCGTTTACCGGGGCTTC
>NZ_JARWAM010000047.1:0-1400 GCF_031451695.1 Franzmannia qiaohouensis | reverse complement strand
GGAAATGGGATGGACCCGTCCCCCCTTGTGCCAAGATGAGTTTGCAACGCCATCTTGGGTGCATGGGGCACCACACGGCATCTCGGAAAGAGGGTCCATCCATGAACAACATTAGCATCGTCGGGATCGATCTCGCCAAGCATGTTTTTCACCTTCATGCGGTCGATCATCAGGGGCGTGAGGTGTTCAGCAAAAAGGTATCGCGCGCGGCGTTACGCAAGACATTGGCCCAGGTGCCGTGCTGTACGGTGGCCATGGAAGCCTGCGGCAGTGCTCACTACTGGGCCAGGGAGATCACAGCACTGGGGCACGAGGTGCAGTTGATTCCACCTCAGTACGTGAAGCCCTTCGTGCTGGGCCACAAGAACGATGCCAAGGATGCCCGCGCGATCACTGAAGCAGCGGCGCGCGCGGCTACGCCTCGGGTGGCGCCCAAGACGCTTGAACAGCAGGCGCTGCAAGCCATGCATCGCGTGCGCTCCCGGGCGATTACCACCCGCACGGCACTGGGCAATGAGCTGCATGGCCTGCTTGCCGAGATGGGCATCAGCGTGGCGAAGGGCCACACGGTGTTCCGCCAGGGTGAGGTGCGGCGGTTGCTCGATGAGCATCGGGCAACGCTGGGCGACGATCTCTTCGTGGTGCTGGATGACGTACTGGATCAGTGGCTAGCACTGGATGCGCGCATCCGCGCCTATGATCAGCGCCTAGCGCGGCTGGCCAAGACCACCCCGGTGTGTCAGCGCCTGATGAGCGTGCCGGGTATTGGGCCGGTGAATGCCACGCTGCTGGCTTGCCATATCGGCGACCCAGGGCGGTTCGCCAATGGCCGCTGTTTCAGCGCCTCGATTGGTCTGGTACCCAAACAGCACTCGAGTGGTGGCAAGGAACGGCTGCTGAGCATCTCCAGGCGCGGTAACGGCGAGGTGCGGCGACAGCTCGTGCACGGTGCCCGAGCGGCGTTGCGCGCCTTTCAGCGGCAGCAGCAGCCAGGGCGACTGGCGCGCTGGGCGTGCGCACTAGCGGCACGGCGCGGGGCGGCCAAGGCCACGGTTGCCTTGGCCAACAAGCTTGGCCGGATCTGCTGGGCGGTGATGGCACGCGACACGGTTTATACGGCCACCCCGTAACGCAAGGCGAGGCAACGGCAACACACTAATTTCCCGGAGGTTGCGCAGGCACGAACGCTGATGGCACGACAGGTAAGACCGGCTCTCCGCCACTCTGTGAATTCGTATGGCCCAAATTGAGGCCGCGTGGGAGATCAGAGCGGAGAGCGCGCATCCCATCATGGCCAGGCACCGGTGAGTGCCACTAACAGGCCGGATATAAGCGTGCAGTCTCACCCCGGCCATGGCGAATCGGGCTTGCACAACGGGACGGGTCCATATAAGCGAATT
>NZ_JARWAM010000046.1:0-1649 GCF_031451695.1 Franzmannia qiaohouensis | reverse complement strand
AATCCGGTGGCCGCTTCTGCTTCCCGAACTGCCAGCGGGGACATCCCCAGTCGGCCACTGATGCCAAGCACCTTGTGGCCCGCTTTGACCAGTTCGTGATATCCGCAGATTGCACCCATGGCGTCGTAGGCCGCGAACGTGCAGCCCAATGACAACGAGCAGAGCGCCTCGTTGCGAATAAGCTGTGCGGTTTCCCTTTGCTGCAGGCCATCGGCAATTTCGATCACCGCCACTTGGCAGCCGGCCTCGGCCGCAACGTTTATCAGGCGGAACGCGCCCTTCACGATCTCGTCGATTGGGGCCAGGTAAGTGCTGGCAAACCCAGCGTCGGTAAAGTCAAGCGCGACATCCGCGCCTGCGTCGCGCACAATCCACATATCACCACCGGCACCAGTGCCTGTGATCTTCAGGGCTGCAACTCGCAGCCCCAGACGCTTGAAACCACGCACCAGCGACGTGGATGTCAGCGTCTTGCCGGCATTCATCGACGTCCCCAGGGACAGGACCACCGGCATATCGGGTGTCTTGTCCGGCGCATCAACGCGAAACTGCACCAGGTTGATGCGTTTGCCAATGGCATCGCCGACCAGGCCGATCGGCGTTATTTGGGTCGGCGGAAGCATCCGGGCATGCCGCGACAGTTCCGTTCCCGCGATGCCACCCGCAGCGACTATGGTCCGTGGACATTCGTGGTTTCCCCATCGGCTGATTTCTGATTCAAGCTCCCCAAAGGGAGGTTTGAATGGACGAGCAGCGGTTTGTAGTGACGGATGATATCTGGGCGCGCCTTGAACCCCACCTTCCCGGCAAGAAGAGCGACAGCGGGGTGACGGGCAAGGACAACCGGTTGTTCCTGGAGGCCGTTCTCTGGCGGGTGAGAACCGGTCTGCCCTGGCGGGATCTGCCATCGGAATTCGGGAACTGGAACAGCGTGTTCCGCCGGTTTCGCAGATGGGCCAAAGGGGGTGTTTTCGAGCGCCTCTTCACAGAGATCCGCGGCGAGCCCGATTTCGAATACGCGCTGATCGACGGCACTATTGTCCAGGCTCACCAGAAGGCGAGCGGCGCAAAAGGGGGGCTCAGGCTCAGGCCATCGGGCGCTCACGCGGCGGACTGACCACGAAGATCGTGGCCTTGGTTGATGCCTTGGGCAACCTGTTCGACTTTCATCTCCTGCCCGGCCAGGCTCACGACCTGAAAGGCGTTGCACCGCTGATCGAGGACGTCGCCTTTGACGCCCTTCTGGCGGACAGGGCGTTCGATGCCGATTGGCTGCTTGCAGAACTGGACGCGCGGGGTGCGAGCGCAGTCATCCCACCGAAGGCGAACCGCAAGATCAAGCGCGACTACGATAAACACGCCTACAAGTGGCGGCACATGGTCGAAAACTTCTTCGCGAAAATAAAGGAGTTCCGGGCCATCGCCACGCGCTACGAAAAGACCGCATGCAGCTACGCCGCCAATTGGTATCTCGCCGCAACCATAATCGCCACAAGGTGAATGTCCACGGGCCATAGGTAACTTTCCACAGCACTGGTTGGAGCTACGCTGGAAAAAGCTGCCGCGCACTCAGGCCTTCTTGCTGGTAAGGCAGGTTCAGCATATCTTGTCAGCGCTCTGCATTCCCGCTGCCTTATCAAATTGGCTCA
>NZ_JARWAM010000045.1:0-1720 GCF_031451695.1 Franzmannia qiaohouensis | reverse complement strand
CCCGGCTTATTCATGAGGCCGACCTGAAAAAGAAGATGGCGAGTGGTTTCCTCTTGTAGAATCAAGATGTTCCTGCCAGAACACGATTCAAGAGGACCACTCGCCATGGGTGAAAGCCTATCCACCTGGACGCCCTCCTGCAACGGCTCTGTCCGTGTCGAGCTGAGCGGCCAGCGAACCACCAGCGACAGCGGCGCTCTGCTGCTGCGTGAAGCCCTCGACAACAGCGGCGTGATCGAGGCGCTCGAAGACAACCTGGTCGATCGCCGCCACCCGCTACGCATCCGCCACTCGCTGGCCAGCCAGCTGCGTACCCTGGTGCTGCAACGTGCGATGGGCTGGATCGACCTCAGCGATACCGACACGCTGCGGCGTGACCCGCTCTGGCAGCTGGCCTGCAGCGATGCGCGCGGGATGACGCCCCTGGCCCAGGACCGGCCCTCTCAAGCCACGCTGTCGCGGCTGCTGACCTGCCTCGGCCGTTACGACAACATCGACGCCGTGCCCGAAGGCCTGCTGAGGCTGGTGATCTGGCGCCTGACCTCGCTGCAGAATGGCGAGCGCCCCAAGCAGCTGACCCTGGACATCGACGGCCTGCCGATCGAGGTCCATGGCCACCAAGGCGGCTCGGCATTTCATGGACTTTACGGGGCCCGAATCTACTCGCCCTTGGTGGCCTCGCTGGCTGAGACCGGCGACATGGTGGGCGGTCTACTTCGCGAGGGTAACGCCGGCCCGGCCGAGAATGCCGATACCTGGATTCCCCACCTGGTGCGGCGACTCCACGAAAGCACCGGGGCCCAGGTTCGAGTGCGCATCGATGCCGGTTTCACCGACAACGATACGCTGGAGGCACTGGAAGAGCGCGACATCGAGTACCTGGGCCGACTACGCAGCCACAAAGGCCTGCAAGCGCTGGCGGCGCCTCACCTGAAGCGGCCACGAGGCCGGCCTCCCGAGCAACCCCGCGAGTGGTGCCACGACCTTGAGTACCAAGCCGGTTCCTGGTCGGCGCCTCGACGCGTGGTGCTGGTGGTGCAGGAACGTCCCGATGATCTGTTGCTGCATGCCTTCTTCCTGGTCACCAACCTCGGCAAGTTCGACTGGCCGCCGGAGAAGGTCCTGGCGCTCTACCGCAAGCGCGGCAGCGCCGAGGCGCACATGGGCGAAGTGAAATCGGCGCTCGACGTGCACCTCTCGTCGACGGATCGCGGCGCCTCCACCGTTCAGGACGTGATGGCCCGCAACGAGGTGAGCCTGCTGCTGAGCCTCTATGCCTACCAAGTCCTGCATGGCCTGCGCTGCCTACTGGAGCGACAGACCCGGCAAGGCTGGAGCCTGAGCCGGATGCGCGAGCAGGTGCTCAAGGTCGCCGCCACGCTGTCGCTGCACGCCCGGCGCATCGCCGTTCACCTCGGCGCCGCTGCCGACAAGTGGTGGCCGACGTTGCTGAAGGGGCTGCCGAAGCTGACCTCGCTGAGCTAACGCTCCTGCAACACCACCACGGCATCAGGAATCGAGCGACCGCAGCGGCGGCCGGCGATCACGGTTGCTTTGGAGGTCGAAATCTATTCCTATAAGTTATAAGTCGACATGATAAAAGTGTAGTTCAGGCATTACTCAGCAGGCTATCACGCCAGCGCTATGGAACCTGATGATCAATGCCGCCGGCCAGCAGCTTCAGACCGCCCGAATCGAGCCCTCATGAATGAGGCGGGAT
>NZ_JARWAM010000044.1:0-1951 GCF_031451695.1 Franzmannia qiaohouensis | reverse complement strand
GACCCAAACAGTCTTTGCTCTGGCCGATCAGGTAATTCATTGTGAGCACTTGCCGACACGAGATGACGCGTCGATAAGGAGGTGATCCAGCCGCAGGTTCCCCTACGGCTACCTTGTTACGACTTCACCCCAGTCATGAACCACACCGTGGTGATCGCTCCCCCGAAGGTTAAGCTAACCACTTCTGGTGCAGTCCACTCCCATGGTGTGACGGGCGGTGTGTACAAGGCCCGGGAACGTATTCACCGTGACATTCTGATTCACGATTACTAGCGATTCCGACTTCACGGAGTCGAGTTGCAGACTCCGATCCGGACTGAGGCAGGCTTTATGGGATTAGCTCCACGTCGCCGTCTTGCAACCCTTTGTACCTGCCATTGTAGCACGTGTGTAGCCCTACCCGTAAGGGCCATGATGACTTGACGTCGTCCCCACCTTCCTCCGGTTTGTCACCGGCAGTCTCCCTAGAGTTCCCGACCGAATCGCTGGCAAATAGGGACAGGGGTTGCGCTCGTTACGGGACTTAACCCAACATTTCACAACACGAGCTGACGACAGCCATGCAGCACCTGTCTGTGCGTTCCCGAAGGCACCAATCCATCTCTGGAAAGTTCGCACGATGTCAAGGGTAGGTAAGGTTCTTCGCGTTGCATCGAATTAAACCACATGCTCCACCGCTTGTGCGGGCCCCCGTCAATTCATTTGAGTTTTAACCTTGCGGCCGTACTCCCCAGGCGGTCGACTTATCGCGTTAACTGCGCCACTAAGAACTCGAGGCTCCCAACGGCTAGTCGACATCGTTTACGGCGTGGACTACCAGGGTATCTAATCCTGTTTGCTACCCACGCTTTCGCACCTCAGTGTCAGTGTCAGTCCAGAAGGCCGCCTTCGCCACTGGTATTCCTCCCGATCTCTACGCATTTCACCGCTACACCGGGAATTCTACCTTCCTCTCCTGCACTCTAGCCTGACAGTTCCGGATGCCGTTCCCAGGTTGAGCCCGGGGCTTTCACAACCGGCTTATCAAGCCACCTACGCGCGCTTTACGCCCAGTAATTCCGATTAACGCTCGCACCCTCCGTATTACCGCGGCTGCTGGCACGGAGTTAGCCGGTGCTTCTTCTGTGAGTGATGTCTTCCCTTGCACGTATTAGGCACAAGGCGTTCTTCCTCACTGAAAGTGCTTTACAACCCGAAGGCCTTCTTCACACACGCGGCATGGCTGGATCAGGCTTGCGCCCATTGTCCAATATTCCCCACTGCTGCCTCCCGTAGGAGTTCGGGCCGTGTCTCAGTCCCGATGTGGCTGATCATCCTCTCAGACCAGCTACGGATCGTCGCCTTGGTGAGCCATTACCTCACCAACTAGCTAATCCGACATAGGCTCATCCGATAGCGCAAGGTCCGAAGAGCCCCTGCTTTCTCCCGTAGGACGTATGCGGTATTAGCCTGGGTTTCCCCAGGTTATCCCCCACTATCGGGCAGATTCCTATGCATTACTCACCCGTCCGCCGCTCGCCACCAGGAAGCAAGCTTCCCGTGCTGCCGCTCGACTTGCATGTGTTAGGCCTGCCGCCAGCGTTCAATCTGAGCCATGATCAAACTCTTCAGTTTCAATCAATGCGGTTCTTGCTCACGAAATCCCCGAAGGAACTCCATGAAAGCGAACCAATCTTGGCTCAAGGTTCAAACGTTTACTCAATTCCGATCCGAAGATCGGTGACGAGTCGCTTGCCTTGATGATGTGGTGACTGATCACCTCGTCATCGACAAGCGCCCACATGAATTACCTGATCGATTGTTAAAGAGCGTCTCGCTGTTGCCGTGGCTCGTGAAGAGCCGCCAGCGCCCGGCGAGGAAGGCGTATTCTACAGAAGCAGCGTGGCATGTCAAGCCGTGGCGGGGAGCGTCATATCGATAGAACCGATCTCGTCTCGTCCTGCCAGGCGTC
>NZ_JARWAM010000043.1:0-1952 GCF_031451695.1 Franzmannia qiaohouensis | reverse complement strand
TTGGTCGGTAAAGCAGGGAGGGTACCGGCGCTGGCCCTCCTGCTTCTACCGGGTGGTCCAAAGTGCTGCGGTTATTCTATGAATCTAGGGTTTCAAGAAGCTCTTGCATCCGCAGCTTGAGCAACCCCGCTTTCTGGATGTCCATGATGAACCCCGGTGCAAGAATGGCCTGAGGTTCGGTCGAGAGGCGGAAGGCGAGACTTTCATCGACGGCTTTTGGCGTATCGAACATCGGCTGAAATGCCCATGACCGTCCCGGGAGCTGTGTCACCACCCCATCTCTCGACAGTATTTTTAGTGCATTTAGTACCGAGCTGCGTGTCATATTATAACGACGCACCAATGCACTGACGGACTGAATATCGCCGATACGCCGATCAGCACGGTCGGACAGGATTCTTTGGGCCAGAGAATCCTCCATATCCTCCAGCCGATGCGCCGCTTCGGTCAGTCCGTCTGCCCGACCTATTTCAAGGAAAAAGCCCTCCTCCTCCTTCCAAGAGAGAATTTCCTTTTCTTCCAATAACTTAAATGCCGCACGAATCGGCGTTCGCGAGACACTGCAGGCTTGGGAAAAGACTTGTTCGGGGAGATGATCGCCGGGACTCATCCCCCGCTCCAGCACGAGGGCAATCACCTGCTGTGCCAAGGCAATATGATTCTGTCGACTGTTCCGGCGACTTCCAGCCATGCAAGCACTCCCATGAAAAGGCTGATGAACGAACCACAGCCGCTAGCAGAAAAGAACAACGAATACACATTGACGTATCATTGGTTTGATTAATACTAGCATATGAGGTGGACAGCAAGTGCAGGCCACCGACTGATCTCCACGACGGATATATTCTGGAGAGTAATATAAGAACAACACTGAGGACTCGACATGCAGCGTTTTCGATCCAGCATTGGACTACTTCTTGGTGCCGGCCTTGCCTGCGGTGCTGGCGCGGCTTCAGCAGACGCCCTTGTCATCTCCAACTGGGACGGCTACATGGCGCCTGAAGCACTCGATAGCTTCCTGGAAGCTAGCGGCAACGAGGCCGAACTCGTCTTGCACGGCACCAATGAAGAGATAATGGGAAAGCTCATCGCCTCTAAGGGTAGAGGCTATGATGTCGTCTTCGTGTCATCCCCTTTCGCTGAAGTCTTACAGCACCTAGGATTAGCGGAGCAGCTCGATCACGAGCAGATTCCGAATCTTGCCAACCTGTACCCTGAAGCCACCCAGCTGGAACATGATCCTGGGAATCATTACTCGGTACCCTACACATGGGGTTCCACCGGATTGTGCTACCGATCCGACCTGGTCACCGGGCAGCCTGACTCTTGGCACGACTTGCTAACTCCCAGTGATGAGCTGCAGGGTAAAACCACAATGTTGGCTACCGACCGCTGGCTCCTGGGGGCAGGTTTTCTCGCCCAAGGTTACTCCGTCAACGAAACCGATCCCGATAAACTCGCCGATGTTCGCGATCTTCTGATAGAAGCGAAGAAAGGCCTACTGGCCTACGACGATACGACATTTTACGCCAAGCTGGTATCAGGCGAAGCGCTGATGGTCCATGCCTGGGATGGCTGGTGCAACTACGGCATTGCTGAAAACGCTGATATTCAATACGTGATCCCCCAGGAAGGTTCCGACCTCTGGGTGGATACAATGGTGATTCTCAAGGGCTCGGAAAACAAGGCAGCGGCTTACGAATTCGTCAATTACGTGCTAGATGCCGACAATCATCGCTGGGCAAGCGAGAACATCCTTTACAAGGTTCCCAACCAGGCGGCGATGGAAGCACTTGACCCAACACTGATCGAGCAATTTCCCAATCTTGGCATGACGCCGAACGACATGATGACTTACGAGCCTAGATTCATAGAATAACCGCAGCACTTTGGACCACCCGGTAGAAGCAGGAGGGCCAGCGCCGGTACCCTCCCTGCTTTACCGACCAAAG
>NZ_JARWAM010000042.1:0-2229 GCF_031451695.1 Franzmannia qiaohouensis | reverse complement strand
GGCCGGATATAAGCGTGCAGTCTCACCCCGGCCATGGCGAATCGGGCTTGCACAACGGGACGGGTCCATATAAGCGAATTCATTCGCGATTTGTGGGAGCGAATTCATTCGCGATGCAGCGCGCAGCGCTGCCGGAGAAGGCAGCCAACCCCATCTTGACTGAATTCACTCCTACATTGGCCTTGGCGCCGCTCTCTTGTGGGAGCAAATTCATTCGCGATGCAGCGCACAGCGCTGCCGGGGCAATCCAACACCAGCAGCAATAGCGCCTATAGCGACACAGGCAGCGTAACGGCACTCGCTACCTGCCAACCATCGCGCCCTTCGGCCTTGACCCGATACAGCGCCTGGTCTGCGGCGGTATAGGCTGCGGCAAAGGCTTCGTGCTGGGCAGAAAACTGAACGCCGCCCAGGCTCAGGGTGACGTAAGCGCCGGCGGGATGACCCGGATGCGGCAGTGCCGCTTGACGCACCTCCTCCACCACAGAGGCGCAGGCCTGCTCCAGGGTTTGGGTAGCGTCGCAAGGCAGCAGTGCCGCAAACTCGTCGCCGCCCATGCGATAGAGCCGCGCGCTGCCGCCAAGCGCTCGGTCGATCAGCGCCACCAGCTCGCGCAATAGGCGGTCGCCGTCCGGGTGGCCAAGGGCATCGTTATACTGCTTGAAGTAGTCGATATCGATCAGCAGAAGCCCCAGGGAGCAGCCCGGCTCGGCCAACACGTCATCATGCAGCGCGCTGCGATTGCCGATACCGGTAAGTGGATCGCGCAGCGCCTGGGCCATCCAGCGCAGGCTCTCACGAGTGGCACGGTCCGCCAGGCGGTGCTTGAAGACGTGCATGCCCCAGAACAGCAGCCCCAGCAGGTAGATCACGAAGCTCCCCGCCAGCACCAGGGTCTGGTGGCGGCGGGTTTCCTCGACGAAACTGTTGGTCACCTCGCCACGACGGTCGAGCTGGTCCATCTCGATCTCGGTCAGGCAGCGAATCGGCTGCAGCAGGTCCTGGCTGAGCAAGGCTGGCGAGGGTACGACACCTCGGCCAAGGGTGTCATACAGACCATCCAGCCGGCGCAGATTTGGCACCGTGCAGGCGTACTCGTTACGGTAGAGGCCGATATCGAACAGACTGTAGCCCAGCTCGATCTGGAAGCGGGCGCGCTGCACGGCGTCGGGCGCGTCATCCTCCAGGAGAATGCCCAGGCTATCCTCAAGATAGCGGCGCGAGCGGGTCGCCAGCTGCTGGCCGGTCAGGTTGCCGGACTGGCTGAAGTAGGCGTGAATGTCAGGATGAACCCAGCGCGTCTCATAGGCGATCAACAGCATCAGCGCCGTGAAGCTCATCAGACTGAGCCACAGCCAACCGGGGGTGCGACGCTTAGGAGGAGACGGGGTCACTAGTGCGCCTCGATCTCGCGAATCATCCATACCCAGTCGTTGAAATTGCGCAGGCTGTCGGGGTCGCGATCGCCGTAGTCACGCTCCACGAGGCGCACCGGGCCGCGCTCACGCACGCCCAGCGGCTCGCCGTCATGGTGGGTAACGAGTATCCAGTTGGGGTCGTCCCAGCCGCCCAGGGTCACCACGTAGTCGTCCCAGGCGGTGAAGGTCAGCTGCGCTGGTACCTCACCAAACTGCTCCTCGAGTAGCTCGCGGAACACCAGTCCGGTCACCTCTACTTCATCGGCCAGGTAGGGATCGTAGAAGGTAAAGCGCACATCGGCACGCTCGCGCAGCTCTGCCACCGCCAGCTGAGTTTCCTGCTCGCCGTGCTGGAACACCACCACCTCTGGGCTGGCCAGGGCAGCACCCGCCGGCCACAGCGCAGCGGCCAGCAAAGCGGAAGGGAGAGGCACGAGCAAACGACAACGACGCACACTGAGTAGTGGCATGAAAGGAATCCCCTGCGTAGATGAAACTAGTCATTTTTTATTACCAGCGAGTCTAGCACGCGGGCTTGCCCTGGACAGGCGCCACTCACTTATGTGGGAACGAATTGGTTCGCGATTAGCGTGGGAGCGAATTGGTTCGCGATTAGTGTGGGAGCGACTTCAGTCGCGATTGCAGCGCGCAGCGCTGCCTGGGCCAACCAACCCCATCGTGACTGAAGTCACTCCTACATTAGCCCTCGCGCCACTCATCATGTGGGAAATGGGATGGACCCGTCCCCCCTTGTGCCAAGATGAGTTTGCAACGCCATCTTGGGTGCATGGGGCACCACACGGCATCTCGG
>NZ_JARWAM010000041.1:0-2406 GCF_031451695.1 Franzmannia qiaohouensis | reverse complement strand
TTACGCCATTCGTGCAGGTCGGAACTTACCCGACAAGGAATTTCGCTACCTTAGGACCGTTATAGTTACGGCCGCCGTTTACCGGGGCTTCAATTCAATGCTTGCACATCTCCTTTTAACCTTCCGGCACCGGGCAGGCGTCAGACCCTATACGTCGCCTTGCGGCTTCGCAGAGCCCTGTGTTTTTAGTAAACAGTCGCCACCCCCTGGTTTGTGCCCCCGACCGATGCTTGCGCACCCATCGGGCCTCCTTCTCGCGAACTTACGGAGGTATTTTGCCGAGTTCCTTAAATGTGGTTCTCTCAAGCGCCTTGGTATTCTCTACCAGTCCACCTGTGTCGGTTTAGGGTACGGTCTTGTGGAGGGCTATTTCCAGGAACCCCTAAGCAGCCCGATCAATCCGTTAAGATCGAACTACCCTCGGGATCCGTCACCATCTCCTGGCCCAGGAATATTAACCTGGTTCCCATCGACTACGCCTTTCGGCCTCGCCTTAGGGGCCGGCTTACCCTGCTCAGATTAGCTTTAAGCAGGAACCCTTGGACTTTCGGCGACAGGGTCTCTCACCCTGTTTGTCGCTACTCATGTCAACATTCTCACTTCTGATCACTCCACCGGATGCCTCACGGCCCAGCTTCACAGTCAGAACAATGCCTCCGCTGCCCCCGAAGGGTCAGAAGAGGCAGCGTCCTATATCACAGAACGCTCCGCTACCACGTGCATAAATGCACATCCAAAGCTTCGGCTCGTGGCTTGAGCCCCGTTACATCTTCGCCGCAAGACCTCTTGATTAGACCAGTGAGCTGTTACGCTATCTTTAAAGGATGGCTGCTTCTAAGCCAACCTCCTGGTTGTTTTGGAAGTCTCACATGCTTTCCCACTTAGCCACGAATTGGGGGCCTTAGCTGTTGGTCAGGGTTGTTTCCCTCTCCACGACGGACGTTAGCACCCGCCGTGTGTCTCCCGGATAGTCCTCTCGGGTATTCGGAGTTTGCTTAGACTCAGTAAGGCTGTGGGCCCCCATCATCCATGCAGTGCTCTACCCCCCGAGGGATACGTCCGAGGCGCTACCTAAATAGCTTTCGCGGAGAACCAGCTATCTCCGAGTTTGATTGGCCTTTCACCCCTAGGCACAAGTCATCCCGACCTTTTTCAACAGGTGTGGGTTCGGACCTCCAGTTGGTGTTACCCAACCTTCATCCTGCTCATGCCTAGATCACTCGGTTTCGGGTCTGATCCATCTAACTCATGCGCCCATTTAAGACTCGCTTTCGCTGCGCCTACACCTAACGGCTTAAGCTTGCTAGATAGACCAAGTCGTTGACCCATTATACAAAAGGTACGCCGTCAGGGCTCAATAAAGGCCCCTCCGACTGCTTGTAGGCGTCCGGTTTCAGAAACTGTTTCACTCCCCTCGTCGGGGTGCTTTTCACCTTTCCCTCACGGTACTGGTTCGCTATCGGTCAGCAAGGAGTACTTAGCCTTCGAGGGTGGTCCCCCGATCTTCAGACAGGATTTCACGTGTCCCGCCCTACTTAATATGTCCCATCAGACTTCCCATACGGGGCTGTCACCCGCTCTGGCCAGACTTTCCAGTCTGTTCTGGTCATCCTCAAGGCTCGGCTGGTCCGCGTTCGCTCGCCACTACTAGCGGAGTATCGGTTGATTTCCTTTCCTCCGGGTACTTAGATGTTTCAGTTCCCCGGGTTCGCTTCTTAAACCCTATGTATTCAGGTAAAAGATACCTGGTTATGCCCACTGTTGATATCCGCAAGGATAACAACAGCAAACAGTCAGGTGGGTTTCCCCATTCGGAGATCCATGGATCAAAGCCTATTCCCGGCTCCCCATGGCTTATCGCAGGGTATCACGTCCTTCATCGCCTCTTGCTGCCAAGGCATCCACCAAACGCCCTTATCGCGCTTGATTTGATCCGGAAGAAGAAAGACTTTGTGGGTCCTCCAGGAAGCAGCCTTTTGTGTGCCCGCTCCCGTTCGCTTCCGCATCGCATGCATACTATTCCCGCCCCTTCCTGAAGAAGGGACTTTGGTTAGTGTACTTGACTTGGACAACGCCGCCGTTGCGATCGGGTCCGAAGACCCTCCGCCGCTGCATCCTCACGCGGATGCAGCCGACAACGCTGATTATCTCTCTGAACGATGTTAAAAGGCTTCCCCGAAGGAAGCCGGCGTCCGACAGGACGAGACAGAACCAAAGGGTGCTGTCTGATCATGTCGACGGGAATTGGTGGAGCCTAACGGATTCGAACCGATGACATCCTGCTTGCAAAGCAGGCGCTCTACCAACTGAGCTAAGGCCCCATCAGCAGGGGGGTCGAGGCCCGCGACGCCCCCAGGGCCAAAGACCCGGGAACGCGCAAGCGAAAGACTCTCCGACAAGGCCCAC
>NZ_JARWAM010000040.1:0-2685 GCF_031451695.1 Franzmannia qiaohouensis | reverse complement strand
TTACGCCATTCGTGCAGGTCGGAACTTACCCGACAAGGAATTTCGCTACCTTAGGACCGTTATAGTTACGGCCGCCGTTTACCGGGGCTTCGATCAAGAGCTTCGCCTTGCGGCTAACACCATCAATTAACCTTCCGGCACCGGGCAGGCGTCACACCCTATACGTCCGCTTACGCGTTTGCAGAGTGCTGTGTTTTTAATAAACAGTTGCAGCCACCTGGTATCTTCGACCGCTTCGTGCTCGGGGAGCAAGTCCCTTCACACTAATGCGGCGTGCCTTCTCCCGAAGTTACGGCACCATTTTGCCTAGTTCCTTCACCCGAGTTCTCTCAAGCGCCTTAGGATTCTCACCCTGACCACCTGTGTCGGTTTGGGGTACGGTCTCACATGGCCTGAAGCTTAGAGGCTTTTCCTGGAAGCGTGGCATCAGTGACTTCCAGACCGTGGTCTGTTCGTCTCGTCTCTCGGCCTTGAGGATCCGGATTTGCCTGAACCCTCAGCCTACCGACTTTCACCAGGACTACCAACGCCTGGCTCACCTAGCCTTCTTCGTCCCCCCATCGCAACCATGTCAGGTACGGGAATATTGACCCGTTTCCCATCGACTACGCCTTTCGGCCTCGCCTTAGGGGCCGACTCACTCTGCTCTGATTAGCATCGAACAGAAACCCTTGGTCTTCCGGCGGGGGAGTTTTTCACTCCCCTTGTCGTTACTCATGTCAGCATTCGCACTCGTGATACCTCCAGCAGACTTCTCAATCCACCTTCATTGGCTTACACGACGCTCCTCTACCGCTCACACCTAAGTGTGAACCCGTAGCTTCGGTACCTGGTTTAGCCCCGTTACATCTTCCGCGCAGGCCGACTCGACTAGTGAGCTATTACGCTTTCTTTAAAGGATGGCTGCTTCTAAGCCAACCTCCTAGCTGTCTGAGCCTTCCCACATCGTTTCCCACTTAACCAGGATTTCGGGACCTTAGCTGACGGTCTGGGTTGTTTCCCTTTTCACAACGGACGTTAGCACCCGCTGTGTGTCTCCCACGCTTGCACTCACCGGTATTCGGAGTTTGCCTCGGGTTGGTAAGTCGGGATGACCCCCTAGCCGAAACAGTGCTCTACCCCCGGCGGTGATACGTGAGGCGCTACCTAAATAGCTTTCGAGGAGAACCAGCTATCTCCGGGCTTGATTAGCCTTTCACTCCGATCCACAAGTCATCCAAATCTTTTTCAACAGATCCTGGTTCGGTCCTCCAGTTGATGTTACTCAACCTTCAACCTGCTCATGGATAGATCGCCCGGTTTCGGGTCTATATCCAGCGACTGGTCGCCCAGTTAAGACTCGGTTTCCCTACGCCTCCCCTATACGGTTAAGCTCGCCACTGAATATAAGTCGCTGACCCATTATACAAAAGGTACGCGGTCACAGAACGAGTCTGCTCCCACTGCTTGTACGCACACGGTTTCAGGATCTATTTCACTCCCCTCTCCGGGGTTCTTTTCGCCTTTCCCTCACGGTACTGGTTCACTATCGGTCAGCCAGGAGTATTTAGCCTTGGAGGATGGTCCCCCCGTCTTCAGTCAAGGTTTCACGTGCCCCGACCTACTCGATTTCACGCGATCAGATTTTCGGCTACGGGGCTATCACCCACTATGGCGGCATTTCCCAATGCCTTCGCCTAATCAGTCACACGCTTAAGGGCTGGTCCCCGTTCGCTCGCCGCTACTAGGGGAATCTCGGTTGATTTCTTTTCCTCAGGGTACTTAGATGTTTCAGTTCCCCTGGTTCGCCTCCCAACACCTATGGATTCAGTGTGGGATACCCAGCTTATGCTGGGTGGGTTTCCCCATTCAGAAATGCCCGGGTCACAGGTTGTTTGCCACCTCGCCGAGCCTTATCGCAGGCTTCCACGTCTTTCATCGCCTCTGGCTGCCTAGGCATCCACCGTGTGCGCTTAATCGCTTGACCATATAACCCGAAAGGGTCTGGTCTGCGATTACGTACGACAATTGCCGGATACGCTTGAGACGTATCTTGCATTTCTCCTTGCGGAGAAATTTGTCAGCATGATTCACATTGTTAAAGAGCAGACTGTCAATCGACAGTCATAAACCGGTCATCGGCTGATGCGATGGTGGCTTATGACTGTAGATCCGATCAGGTAAGACTGTGGGGGTGGAGAGTAGTGGTGGAGCCAAGCGGGATCGAAGTCGTGCGCGACCCCGGGCTGACCACCTGACGTGCAAGGCAGGCGCTCTCCCAGCTGAGCTATGGCCCCTTTCGACATCTCTTTGTGGCAAAACCACGCGAAATGTAATTTGTGTGAGACTAGGCGAAAGACGACGACGTATAGCCTGCTATACGAGGAGTCTTTCAACGACGTATCACGCAAATTTGGTGGGTCTGGGCAGATTTGAACTGCCGACCTCACCCTTATCAGGGGTGCGCTCTAACCAACTGAGCTACAGACCCGGCACTGTACCGTTGCAAGCTCGCTGGCAACCCGCTGGCCGACCTCACCCTGCTTTCCATTTAAGGTCAGGGGGTGCGCGCTAACCAACTGATCTACAGACTCGCTTGCAACCGCTGGGTCCTCGACCCAAACAGTCTTTGCTCTGGCCGATCAGGTAATTCATTGTGAGCACTTGCCGACACGAGATGACGCGTCGATAAGGAGGTGATCCAGC
>NZ_JARWAM010000039.1:0-3267 GCF_031451695.1 Franzmannia qiaohouensis | reverse complement strand
GGGTATCCGGATTAAATGGTTGATATGCGAGATTGGAAGATAAGCGACAAGTGAAACTCACAACGGATTAACTGATTGATGGCTGCTCAGTATGTTCACTTGATCGAAGTTGAGGGTATCCAGATAAATGGTGGATCCGATCCGACGAGCAGGGGCCGAGCCGGCATCCTCTGAGAGTCGCGATAAGCCAGGGATCTCGGGGAGAATCATATGCGCGAGGACGATGCGGGGCAGTGACCTGTCCTGATGATCCGTGGCAGCGCACGTCGCTGGGCGACAGCTTGGCTATGCCGCTCGCCTTGCTGGAGACCCGCTGGTGAGCACTGTGGCACGTGCCCTTCTGCTTGGGGCAGGCTTTGACAAGGCAGAAACGCCCATGCTAAGTTCACGACCATGATTTCATATTTGGCAGTTTGCCTCACTCCGCGATTTATGCACCCCCGGGATCCTTACGGCATCGGCGGGCGGTGAATTGTACACCTCTGAAAGCGGAACCCCCGGGCCAGATCCCGGGGGTTTTTGCTTTCAGGCGGCCTCCCATTCATCGAGAGTTTGATGAGTAACGCCTGATTTTTCCGCCGGTACCTACATCCTGGAGAAATCAGAAAATGTCTACGTTGTTATCCTCCGAAGCACTATGCTCCGCCCTCAACCTTGCGGACCTGACCAATCCGCGCCAGGGTACGCATGCCATGCAGTTGCTGCTGCAGGAAATCAGACAAGCACTCACCAAGCAATGGCGCTGCAGGCAGCTCATGATTCGCAGCGGCTCTGTTGTGCCAATTACTAACAACTACGACCGTTTGGGCTACCCACCGGAAGGTGCAGCGCGGGACGCTCGCTACACACGCTACGTCGCCGATGGTTATATCCTGCGCACCCAGACGTCGGCGGCCATTCCCGATCTGCTGGACGGGCTGAGCTTGGACCCACCTGATGACTTGTTGCTGCTCTTACCGGGACTAGTCTATCGGCGCGACAGCATCGACCGCTTGCACTGTGGCGAACCGCACCAGTTGGACCTCTGGCGCCTAGTGGACGCTGCCCAAGGATCGGAGATGTCGGTATCCGAGTTACAGCAAATGGTTTCGGTGGTCATGGCCGCCGCCGTGCCCGGCCTGGAGTGGCGCACCCTAGCGTCGCCTCACCCTTACACCGAGCAAGGGATACAAATCGACGTTCGTTGGCGGAATGAATGGATTGAGGTTGGTGAGTGCGGCCTAGCGGCACGCGGGATACTGAACCAAGCGGGCCTTACTGGCCATACTGGTTTGGCCATGGGACTGGGGCTCGATCGGTTGCTGATGCTGCGCAAGCGGATCCCCGATATTCGGCTACTGCGAAGTGAAGACCCGCGCGTGCGCACGCAGATGAATGACCTGGATACCTACAGGCCGGTATCTGCGATGCCTGCCATTCGTCGGGACCTATCTCTCTGCGTCGATACTTGGATTAACGAAGAACTTATCGGCGACATGGTCCGCGAACGGTTGCCCGAAGCGGAGAACATTGAAGCTCTGCTGATCAAGGCGGAAACGGCTTTCGAGGATCTACCGGCGTCGGCCCATCAACGCATGGGAATGAAGCCAGGGCAGAAGAATATCCTGCTGCAACTGACCCTTCGACACTTGGAGCGGACTCTGACCGACGAGGATGCCAACTTTATCCGCAACCAGGTCTATCGCCTGCTCCACCAAGGTGAACGCCAAGAACTGGCGCAGGATGGCAGTTGAAAGCAACCGCACCCGGGCATTTCCCTGGGTGCGGCTTCCGATCAGCCCCACCGCATAGTGGGGCAGCACTCGACACTGTCCAGCACCGCCTTGAGGGAACGCCTACTCCAAGCGGTGCAGTGTGTCTCAGTTAGAGAACCACGATCACCGATTGTCAATGTCGACAAGGAAAGTTTGCATGACCATCCTGCCCGATAACATCCTTCATCTTCCTGAGTACCATATCCTGGATATTAGGGATGAAGAGCACGACCTCCACTTCCGGTTGGAAGCCCCCCATTCTGTAGCCTGCGAGGAATGTGGCGTAGAGGGGGAGTTTGTTCGATTCGGTAAGCGCGATGTTGCTTACCGAGACCTTCCCATCCATGGCAAGCGGGTCACCTTGTGGGTGGTTCGCCGGCGTTATACCTGCCGTGCCTGCGGGAAGACATTCCGCCCGACACTTCCAGAGATGGAGGATACCCACCGCATGACGCGGAGGCTTTACAGCCATGTCGAGAAAGAAGCTTTCAACCACCCTTACGCCTACGTGGCCGATAGCACGGGCCTTGACGAGAAGACCGTTCGCGAGATCTTCAAGAAGAAGGCCGAGTTTCTGGGCCGCTGGCATCGCTTCGAGACGCCCCGCTGTTTGGGTATCGACGAGCTGTACCTAAACCGTCGATACCGCTGCATCCTGACCAACCTGGAGGAGCGCACCCTGTTGGACCTGCTACCCGGTCGTCAGCAGGAAGCGGTGACGAAGCGGCTCATGAGCATGGCCGAGCGCAATCAGGTCGAGATCGTCAGCATGGACATGTGGAAGCCCTACCGCCGTGCCGTCCAGACGGTGCTGCCACAGGCTCGCATCGTGGTCGATAAGTTCCATGTTGTGCGTATGGCCAACGAAGCCCTGGAGAAGGTCCGCAAGGGGCTCAGAAAGGAGCTGACGGCCAACCAACGCCGAACCCTCAAGGGTGACCGGAAGATCCTGCTGAAGCGGGCTCACGACGTCTCCGACCGCGAACGTCTCATCATGGAAACCTGGACGGGGGCCTTCCCTCAGCTCCTGGCAGCCTACGAGCACAAGGAGCGGTTTTACCACATCTGGGACTGTGCCACCCGGCGAGATGCTGAGAAGGCGCTGGCTGCATGGATTGACGGCATCCCACGGGGGCAGAAGGAGGTCTGGAAGGATCTCGTCAGCGCCGTCAGTGGCTGGCGTGAGGAGATGCTGACCTACTTCGAGACTGACATCCCGATCACCAACGCCTTCACCGAGTCGATCAACCGGCTGGCCAAGGACAAGAACCGCGATGGCCGAGGCTATTCTTTCGAGGTGATGCGAGCCCGGATGCTCTACACCACCAAGCACAAGAAGAAGTCGCCGCAGACCAAGAAATCCCCCTTCCTGGGCAAGGCCACCATGACCTACGGCAGGGGTATCCCCGAGTCCGAGAAGAACTTCGGCGTCGATCTATCAACCTTCTGGGAGGATTAAGGTCTGGGCGGGGCGTAGGTGCCCCCTCAACCATTTAATCCGGATACCCAGAAT
>NZ_JARWAM010000038.1:0-4442 GCF_031451695.1 Franzmannia qiaohouensis | reverse complement strand
CGAGGCCGTAGCCAGGCGCGCACGGCTGCGCCATGTGTTTCGGGAGAATTTCACCATTGACGGCATCAGGGACTTGCTTGGTGTCGAAGCCGGGAAGCTGGTGCCCTACAAGAACCTTAAGACCAAAGCCATTGAGCCAGCTGTGGTCGAGGTCAATGCACTTACCCCCTACCAGGTCGTGCTAGAACCACGCATGGACGGACGGAAGGTTGTGGGCTTCATCATGGGATGGAGTATGAAGGATGAGACAGGCATGCGGGACGCCTATGCAGAGATACAGCGGCCCCGTGTAGGACGGAAGGAACGCCTCAACAAAGCAACACAGGCCCATGTTATCCTTGACAAACAGATGTCCCATTGAGACGCTGTGAAACGGCTCATAGGGACGTAGAGGGACAACAATGGGACTAACGCTTAGGCAAGCTGCGGACCTATGCGGCGCAAGTCGATCCACCATCCATAGAGCACTGAAAAATGGCAAGTTATCAGGTGGTAGACTTGAAGACGGGGCCTGGGACATAGACCCATCAGAGTTGGCCCGCGTGTTCCCATGGGACATCAGTGAACCTACCCAACGGGACAATCCGGGACAAGGTAGGGAAGGGGCAGGCGAGAGGGAAGCCGTGCTGGTCGTTAAGGTCGAGATGCTGGAGCATCAGCTAGAGCGTGAGCGGGACACGATAGCCGATCTGCGGAAACGCTTGGACAGAGCAGAGGACAGGGTGCTGGCTCTTACATCCCAAGCCCTGCCGCCTGCTCCAGTTACACCACCTGCGCCCGACCCTACCCCGACTCGCCGTCGCTGGTGGCCGTTCTAACGCTCTGGCTCAAAAGAGCGAGCTAGGCTGACAGACCCGAATGAACCGCATGCGGGAAACAGCCGGCGCGTGAGCCTACCTATTACTTAGCTTCCAGTTGCTGCCAATCTGTAGCAAGACCACATTTTTGTCGCTTGGTAATGCATTTATTTCAGACGTTTTGTATACACTGCTGAAACAATTTCAGTTGTGAGATGATTCATGAAGTTCATTGGTCTTGCCGTTGCCTTATTGCTGGCTGCTCATGCGCCGACTGCAGCAACTGAGCACGAAGGCAGTGTTACCCAAGGCGTAGCGTCAGTGATCGACGGCGATACCCTTGAAATCCACAATTCACGCATTCGCTTGCACGGTATCGACGCCCCGGAAAGCGGGCAAGTCTGCATCGAAGGCGATGGGTCAGCCTGGCGGTGCGGGCAAGCGGCGGCCTTGGATCTCGCCGAAAAGATAAGCCGGACGCCTATCCTTTGCGAGCATCTCGACGTAGATCGCTACGGTCGTATCATCGCACGATGCTTCGGTGGAAGAGAAGACCTCAACAAGTGGATGGTCAATGAAGGGCTGGCTGTCGCGTATCGTCAGTATTCCTCCGACTACGTCTCTGACGAAACTCAGGCACGTGACGCGCGCAAAGGGATCTGGCGAACAAAATTCGATATGCCATGGGACTGGCGCAAAGGATCTCGCACGTCCGAATCTTCTTCCGAAACGCCCAAGATCCTGCAGAGACTTGTCCAGCGGTCGTACTCTTGCAGCCCGCGACGGACATGCTCTCAGATCGGCAGTTGCCAGGAAGCGCGGTGGTATCTAGCAAACTGCTCCTGGGGCGGCCGTCTCGATCGCGACAATGACAGCATTCCCTGCGAAAGCATCTGCTGACGCTTGCAACGTAAGACTTGTAGTGTTGAGAAAGACGAATGGCGAAAACTAAAGGACATGGGAACCCTAACTGGACCCACGATGAGATTATTCTCGCATTAGACCTTTACCTCCGCCTTGACAGAATCGTCCCGTCTCCTCGCTCTCCAGAAATCCAAACCCTCTCCGCAATTTTGCGGTCAATGCCCTATCATCTTGAAGCAGCCAAACAGCCATCATTTAGAAATCCAGACGGCGTCGGCTTTAAACTCATGAACCTGCGGCAGCTCGACAGCGGCAGAGGACTATCAAACGTGTCGAAGACAGATCGCCAGGTATGGGAGAAATATGGCTCTCAACCAGCCGCTGTTAGGAACCTTGCTGACGCTATCATCACAGGCATGAAGACTATCTTGCCAGAGGAAATACCGGAAGAAGCCGAGGAGCTCCCCGAAGGAAGACTTCTCACAGCGATCCACGTCAGACGAGAACGTAATCCGAAGGTTCGCAAGATGCTACTCGACGCGCGTAGAGCAACCGGTTTGCAATGCGAAATATGTAATCTGTCACGACCTGGCATTAAAGCAGACTTGGAAGAAGCAATTTTTGAAGCTCACCACATTGTCCCGCTAGCCAGTGCTGGGGAACGAAAAACAAAGCTTTCCGATCTATCGCTACTTTGTGCTTGCTGTCACCGCGCAATACACCGGGCGATGGTCATTGAACAAAGGTGGCTGACCGTCTCCGAAGCCCGCGAGCTGATCCTCTAAGACTAGGGTTCCTCAACCTCCGGCAGCAGCTCCTTTAGTAACGGGTTTTATGCGGCGATAACACACCCTCCAAATTACTCTCTCAAAATTTTATCAATATTATCTGAGCCAAAAACCCTTCTAAGGGTTGCAACGAAGTCAGGCTCTATGTCCTGAGAAAACGCCAAAAGGCCTTTAAGACGATCGCTAGAACCGTCAAAATCTTTACCGTGAACTCTCTTTTCAACCATTGATCTTATTAGACGCTTCCTGTCCCGTCCAATTGAGACTTTGCCGTCTGGCGTGAGGTTTAACCCTGTTACAGTCCTACGGGTTCTATTAGAAGCTAGAACTATCTTTTTTTCATTAAGAATTGGCTTTATAAATTTGGCGTGTTTCGCTGCCTGCTCTATTTGCAGCTTTATCGATTCCACATCCAAATTTCCTTTAGTGGAAAACGTCAGATCATCTGCATAACGCGTGTATATCATCCCGTGAGAGGCCGCAAAATGCGCTAAATTTTCATCTATATCAAAGCAAAGTATATTGGAAATAGCAGGGGAGGTCTTTGATCCTATAGCAAGCTGTTTAGGCTCTCGCTTACCCGCCCCCCAAAAGAGAACATTCTTTGAAAACTCTATATCGCTATCTGTCCAATCAAGAAAATTCTTCTTGGCAAATCTTTCCCAGCTACGGACCTTAATGCTTGGAAAAAAATCCTTGAAGTCAAACTTAGCTATTACACGCGAACCAACATGCATACGTGCGTTGATTTTTATGGAACTACCCTTCTTGTATGCCGTAGCACAAGGATGCACAGGTATAGACATTAAGATTTCATGGGAAAAGAAATCTTGAAGAGGTTTTAGCTCTTTTGCTGGATGGCAGATAACTCTACGCCCACCACTGCGCTTCTCTACAGTCCATACAAAGTATCGTTGCGGCGCAGTTTTAGCAATTGAAGAAACTTCGAATTCGGTCATTCCAACAAAGGCAGCACATTGGCTCAACAAGCTCTTCCTATGATCCATTGTGCCTCCGAAACATCTGAAGTTTGCGAACATCAAATCGATCTAGTTCAGAGTTAATCTCGGCTGCTACTCTACTCAATGAACTAACCCCAAGCCCCTTTTTGAAGCTAACTCTTAAAGGGGCTGCCTGCACTTTCGGAACATAAAACGTCTGCTTTCCGTCTTGGGCGGGATATACCAGTTTGGAAAAAATAAGAACCTCTAATAGATTTCTTATCTCTGACTGCTTCATCGAAACCCCCATCACCTCAACGGCCTTATCAACCTCAGTGATGGATGGAGCCCTCAGAAGAAAGCAAGCTAGCAAAACAAGAAATGCTCGATGTTCAACAAGATGATTTTCGAATCTAGATGTTCTATTGGACTTTGCAACCTCTGTTACTTCTTTATTAACACCTTCTATAAGAGAATTTTTTACGACTTCTTCGCAATGAACTATTCCTAAGTTATCAGTTTCCCATTCATAACCAAGAGGTTCTCGTCCGTATTTTATTTCGTGGTGTCTTAATGCCCCCTTAGTAACAAATGATGCCCCTCTTAAGTACTTTCCTTGCATAACGATAATAAGCTTTTTTGCTATTTCGTCGATCTTTACAAATGCCCCCAATTCACATAGAGAGCCTGGACTTTCCACAATTAGGATAACGGCATCTGCTATAGCTGAGATGACCTGCTCATGCTCCAACAAGTCATCGAAGCTTGTTTTTGCAAAAGCTGCTGCAGCATTCTCTGCGAGAAGTACTGTAAAATCTGGAAACGGTAAAATAGGGCCAGCTGGAGGAAGTAAGAGCTGCCGTAAAGATGTTGGCGCAGATGGGTCATGAGATGCTGCGCCCCCGCAGAGGAAAATAAACCTCTCACGGCGGACCACTTTGCTTCCCTCGAGATCTATTGCCCCCAAGAGCGAAACTATCTTTGAGGGAAGATTCAAGCTTTACCTTTAAAAGTCTCGGATCGGCTTCGGCTTTTCTTGAAGCGAGCCTAGG
>NZ_JARWAM010000037.1:0-5039 GCF_031451695.1 Franzmannia qiaohouensis | reverse complement strand
GTCTCACCCCGGCCATGGCGAATCGGGCTTGCACAACGGGACGGGTCCATATAAGCGAATTCATTCGCGATTGCAGCGCGCAGCGCTGCCGAGTAGCCAGCATCCTCGAAGGGCAGTGGCGAATGTCGTAGAGTTATCGCATCGAGGCTGAGCGCGCTTCTTCCCTTGGTAGCGAGACGATCCGAGCATGGCACATGCCCACCAGCCCCATTTCTGGCGCGATCCGCGTATGCCCCACGTGGAGCTGCGCGTGGTCGAGGATGGCCGTCAGGTCGGCTACGCCCGTCATAGCCATACCCAGTGGTCGTTGGGTGCGGTGACTGCCGGAGAGAGCACCTTCCATTACCTCGATGACGAATATCGCATCCACGCCGGGCACCTGGTGTTGATGAATCCGGACTGGGTGCACGCCTGCAATCCTGTCGAGGGCCAGCCCTGGGCCTACCGCATGCTCTATGTGGACGCCGAGTGGCTGACTCGGCTGCGCCATGCAGCGAGGCTGATCGATACACCGTGCTGGCAGGACATTTCCGCCGCCGTAATCGCCGACCCGAGCTGGTACGCCGGTTATCAGCGTATGACCAACGGCCTGCTCGACCCGCAGCGCGACCTTCTGAACAAGCAGAGCGAGCTGGTCGAATATCTCTCGGGACTGATGCATCACCTGGCGGGGCTGCCGGCCAGGCCGCGCTCGCTACCGCCGGCCACCCTGCGCGAATTGGTCGCCTACCTCGATGAGCACGCCGCCGAGGAAGTCTCGTTGGATGCCCTCTGCCAGCGCTCCGGCTACAGCGCCGGCCACCTGATCCGAGCCTTCAAGCAGCACTTCGGCCTCACCCCTCATGCCTACCTGATCAATCGCCGCATTCAGCTAGGACAGTGCCAGCTCAAGCAGGGCAAACCGATCGCCGAGGCGGCGCTGAATGCCGGCTTCAGTGACCAGCCGCATTTCCAGCGCACTTTCAAGCGTCTGGTGGCGGCTACACCCCATCAGTATCGAAGCCCGTTACTCGAATAAGAGATAGACGCAGCTGACCGCTAGCAGCAGCGCCAGCCCACGGTTGACGGCGACCAGGACGCCGGGGCGCTGCACGTAGCGGCGTAGAAAGGCACCTGCATAGACCCAGCTACCCAGCGAAAGCCAGCAGATGGGCAGATAGAGGGCGGCGAACAGCCACAGCAGGCCGACATCGCCGCCGGTGTAGGCACCGATGCCGGAGGCCGACGCCAGCCAGGCTTTGGGGTTCAGCCACTGCATCAGTGCGCCTGCCATAAACCCCGGTGCCCGCGTGGCATCGCCCTCCGGTAGACGACCATCATCGCGGAACAGCCGCACGCTTAGATAGAGCAGAAATGCCACGCCGGCCCAGCGCAGAGCGTCCTTCAAACCTGGCACCATCGTCAGCAGTGAGTAGAGCCCGAGGCCTACGGCAAGAAACAGGACAACGAAGCCCAGGGTGGCGCCGGTAACGAAGACCAACCCGCGTGAGATGGGGTAGCGAGTACCGCTGCTCAAGCACACCAAGTTTACCGGCCCCGGTGAAATGGACGCCGCCAGGGCAAAGGCCGACATCGGCAAGATCATGGCAAGGTTCATCGTTCGTCTCCTGGAACACTGTGCCAGGAGTGTGGCGTGGCGGCAGCGACAGGTATTGAACGAAATTGAGGTGCCCATGATAGCCAATGTCTATCACAGGCGTTGGCTCGGCGGGATTGAACAAAACTCGCTAGGCTAGCTCAATGGAAAGTGGCAATGACCGTTGACGAATAGCGCCACGCGCCGGTCCTGACACCCGGCTCGCGCCAATAACCACAACACGGAGTCCCCATGAGCCAACCGATCATCGCGGCGAACAAGCCCACTAAAGTAAGCCTGAAAAAAGGTGAGGAGTATGCGTTCTGCATGTGCGGACGCTCCAGCGACCAGCCGTTCTGCGACGGCTCCCACTCGGGGACCGGCATCACGCCCAAGATGTTCAAAGCCGACAAGGATGGCGACGCCTTTCTCTGCCAGTGCAAGCACACCCGGGACGCCCCGTACTGCGACGGCACCCACAAGCAGTTCAGCGACGATGAGGTAGGCCAGGGGAGTCCCGCAAGCAAGGACGCCGCCGCCGAGCAGAAGAGTAGCGGTAGCCAGCCTGAGCCCAAGGCCAGCGAGGAAGAGCCCACAGTGGAGTTCATCCACCAGCTCGCCAAGGAGGGTACCAAGGGTGTTGGCCACCACGGCCCGATGACCGCCATGGGCGTGCCGCGCCACACCCTGCCGCACTGGGACGACCTGCAGCTGATGGTGGCGCAGATGGCCACCAAGCCGCTGATGGAAGACGCTGCAGTGGATACCCAACTGGTGATCGGCCCCGAGGTCAAGAAGCCGCTGATCCTCAAGATTCCGCTGTTCGTCTCCGACATGAGCTTCGGTGCGCTCTCCCAGGAGGCCAAGGTCGCCCTGGCCAAGGGCGCCGAAATGGCCGGTACCGGCATCTGCTCTGGGGAGGGCGGCATGCTGCCGGAAGAGCAGGCCGAGAACTCGCGCTACTTCTACGAGCTGGCCAGTGCCAAGTTCGGCTACAGCGAAGCGCTGCTAGAGAAGGTCCAGGCCTTCCACTTCAAGGGCGGTCAGGGTGCCAAGACCGGCACCGGTGGCCACCTGCCGGGCAATAAGAACACCGCCAAGATCGCCGAAGTGCGGCATATCACCGCAGGCGAACCGTCGGTCTCACCGCCGACCTTCGAGGACCTTTCCAGCGTGGCCGACTTCAAGCGCTTCGCCGACCGCGTACGCGAAGTGACCGGCGGCGTGCCGGTGGGCTTCAAGCTCAGCGCCAACCATATCGAGCGCGACATTCAGTTCGCGCTGGACGCCAGCGCCGACTACATCATCCTCGACGGCCGCGGTGGCGCCACCGGGGCTGCTCCGGCGATGTTCCGCGACCATATCTCGGTGCCGACCATCCCCGCCCTGGCCCGCGCGCGTCGCTACCTCGACGAGCAGAAGGCCAGCGGCCGGGTCACGCTGATCATTACCGGCGGGCTGCGCGTACCGATCGACTTCGTCAAGGCCATGGCGCTGGGCGCCGACGGCATCGCGCTCTCCAACAGCGCCATTCAGGCGATCGGCTGCGTGGGCGCGCGGATCTGCAACACCAACAACTGCCCGGCGGGCATCGCCACCCAGCGCGAAGACCTGCGCCAGCGCCTCGATGTCGATGCCTCGGCAGAGCGCCTCAAGACCTTCTTTGGCGCCTCCGTGGAGCTGATGCAGGTAATGGCTCGCGCCTGCGGCCACGACGCCCTCCACCAGTTCAACCAGGAGGACCTAGCCACCTGGCACCGCGAGATGGCGCTGCTCAGCGGCGTGCGCTACGCAGGCCTCGGCCAGCCCTGATGTGAACCTCCAAGGCACTGCAGACCACGGCGCCAACCCATTGGGTTGGCGCTTTGCGTTTGGCTGTTTTGCAACCGAAGCCAGCCCTGTTTATTCTTGACCTAAGGCCGCTGAGGATGGCGGGACAAGAGAAACATCGAGCAGTAACTATAGGCACAGCGACTATCGCATGGATGGCGGTCGCCATCGCATCGTGCAGGGTAGGGGCGGTAGCGTGCTCGGTCACGCAGACTGGTGCTTAACGCTCGGTACTCTTGCTATCCCGGTGATGCTCTTTATGAAAGCGGATGCAGCAGTAGTGGCTGTAAGTAAATAAACGCCATTGATTCAGGAAGAGCCGCTTCGCCCTTACGACAGAACTTCACCCGATAGCATAGGTATGGGTATTCATGACGCTACACATTGAAACGCCACTAATCGAATCCTGCACGATGAGCGTTACCCCGGGGCGTTCAGTCTGGCTTAAACTCGACGCGCTGCAACCATCTGGTTCATTCAAAATTCGGGGCATTGGTTATGCGTGTGAGACCTGCCTTTCTCGAGGTGCTCGTAGATTCATTTCCTCCTCTGGAGGAAATGCTGGCTTGGCTGTTGCCTACGCTGGCCGACGTTTAGGTGTTCCGGTAACGGTTGTGGTGCCTGAAACCACTACTGAAAGAGCTAAGGAGCTTCTACAGTTGGAGAAAGCGGAGGTCATCGTGCACGGTACCTCTTGGCAAGAAGCCAACGCCTTTGCACAATCGTTGATCGACGTATCAGATGCATTTCTTCATCCCTTTGATGACCCATTGCTTTGGCAAGGTCACGCGACGCTAATTGATGAGGTTTTTCGCTCCGGCCTTAAGCCAGACGCAGTTGTACTCTCCGTTGGCGGCGGTGGTTTACTGTCTGGCGTGATTGAAGGGCTACATCGCAATGGATGGAGTGATATTCCCGTTTTAGCGGTAGAAACGATGGGCGCCGCCTCATTTAACTCAGCCGTAAGAGCTGGCCATACGGTAGAATTGGAACAGATAACGAGCATCGCCACCTCGCTTGGTGCCAAGCGTGTTTGTGAGCAAGCCTTTCAATGGTCTAAAGACCACCCAGTCCGCAGCGTCGTGGTATCCGATCAAAGCGCACTGTCTGCTTGCGAGCGTTTTCTTGACGATCATCGTATATTGGTCGAGCCTGCCTGCGGTGCAAGCCTAGCAGTGGCATATGAAAACTCACCAGAACTTAAGGATTTTAGCAATATCCTGGTTGTGGTGTGTGGTGGGGCTACGTCGACAGTTGATCAGATTAGAGGATTAAGAAAAAATCATCAGGAACTGTAATAATGAAAGTAACTACAATACAATTTCCCTTTTAGTATCGCCTACACTTAAAAGTCGCGCAAACTGGCTGCGTTGAGCTTCAGAAAATCCCTGTGGCCGAGGTGTGCATCTAGGGGCATGGGGAGTCTATAGGGTAACGTATGTTTAGTGCTTGCTTGTGAATTGAGTTTCTTAGTATGTTGCCATCTCATTTCTATTTCGCGAACTCCGCATTACAGGAAGGGCTCGATGATTCCACTTCATGACCTAGATTCATAGAATAACCGCAGCACTTTGGACCACCCGGTAGAAGCAGGAGGGCCAGCGCCGGTACCCTCCCTGCTTTACCGACCAAA
>NZ_JARWAM010000036.1:0-8219 GCF_031451695.1 Franzmannia qiaohouensis | reverse complement strand
TGGTTACCGGACACCGGCACAGGTGTTTTTGGGTGAATACTCAGGAGCCCTCAACACCGCAGGTGCTGCGCTTATTACTTGAATTCAGGGATCTGTCTTGCGACTTCGTCTGGTACTCGGCGCTTGGGAATTGGCGTGAGACCGTCCGCGGTCGTGGATGTGGTGGCAGAATCCGTCATCTATGTCTCGATATCATATGATAGGTTGTAGGTTGTCGGACCAATTTAGACATTGTGGTGCTCGGGCGACATTAGCCTTTGGTCTCAACAAGCGTTCAGGCTAGGCCCAAGCCGTCTAAGCGCTTCTGGCATGTCAGGCTGTAGATGGCAGGCCGGCTAGGTGTGGGGCCCTAACGATCAGTCCAGCTGGGCATCGCGGATCCGCACGAAGAAGGCATCGTCACCCATCTGGCCGCCCTTGAACGTGATCTCTAGGCCGTCGTAGGTAGCGTCGCTGCTGTGCGCGGTGCATATCGGAGCCCCGGGCGTTAGCGGCAGAGGCAGGCGAGTGGTCAGTGCTTGAATATTCAGTTCCTGAATCGCGTGGCTTGATGTGTCACCACCGGCGACAACCACCCGGTGCAGACGCTCTGCGCTTACCAGGTCTCGCAGCAGACTGCCCAGGTGTCGGCCTATGAGATGCGCGCTGCTGTTGTCTGGAAGCGTCAGTTGGCCATCATTTGGGCCGAGGGCGGTATAGATCACTACGCTGCGGCCTTTGGCCAGCGCGGCCAACGCGCGATTACGGACTTCGTCGAGCTCGGCAGTCGCTAGCGCGTCGTCAACCAGGCTCGCGGCATCCACTCGTAGCGCGGTAAATCCATGAGCCTCGGCGTGACGAATCTGGCGAGCGGTGGTGTCGGAGCAACTGCCTGAGATGACGGCTATGCGTTCTACTGGCCCAGGGTTGGAAAAAGGCTGTGGCGTCTCGATCAGCCCCAGGCGTCGCCACTCGGCGAGCAGGGCGTATTCGACGCCAGAAGATCCGACCACGAAACCGCCATTGGGTTGGCGCATGCGCCACAGTTGGCGTCCTACTTCGGCCTGACTGTTGGCGTCGAGCACGTCGTAGAGCAGTGCGGCGTGCTTTTCATGAGCCGCCTCGACACGTGCATCGACGTCGTTTGCAGCCAAGGTAGGCAGGTCGATGAGGCCTATGGCGAGGCTGGTCTGCGATGCCAGATGGCGGCGCAGGTCGGCTTCGTGCATTGGCGTCACCGGATGGCGTGACATGATCGGATGGCGGTCAATGCGGTATACCTCGCCTTGGGCTGCGGCGAATAGCTGACCGAAAGCGGTGTAGCGGCGAAGCTGGGGGGCGCCGACGACAATCGGTACGCCAGGATGGCCGAATAGGTGGTGGCCGATTTCCAGCGCATGGCCAATGCTACCGACCTCTGGGGCGCTGTCGAAGGTGGAGCAGGTCTTGTAGTGACACAAGGCGGCGCCGCGCTCGCGTAGCCAGGTAAGGGCGGGGGCCAGGTGCTGGTCCATCCAGGCGGGCGATTCGCTGCGGCTTGTTCCGGCCAGACCGATGGCCCTGCAGTGACGAAAGCGTGCCAGCAGGTCGTCGTTGGGAATGGCGGTGAATAGCACGGTGTCGACACCCTGTCCGGCGAGGGCCTCCATGGCATCGGTAGAGCCGGTCAGGTCGTCGCCATAGTAGGTGATCAGCGGGGAGGATTCGTTGGGGGTCATCGGCGAAATGTCTCCAAGGCCCGGGCGAGCTCTTTGTGCTCGCGGGCGTAGGCGTCGATGTCTATGCCGGCTACCGCAGCCTCCCAGGCTTGGCGCAGGCTCCTTACGCCGGCGCCGATACCATCAGGGTGGGCCATGATACCGCCTCCGGCGCAGAATATGAGATCGGTACTGGCGATGGCGGCGTAGGTATCTACTGCCTGGTCGGCGGTCTGGCCAGAAGAGAATACTGGCATCACCTCGCAGCCGGGTGCCGGCGGTTCGAACATGGGGGTCAAGCAGGTACGGGCGCTGGCGATCACGCTGGCGTCTTCCTCGCTGAACTTGTTGCGCAGGCCGTTGACGTGGATATGGTCGACGCCAGCCAGGCGCCATAACTTCTGATAGGCCACGAAGCTCATGCCCAGGTGTGGTGAACGGCTGAACATTCCCCAGCCGGCACGGTGGCCATGTAGCGCCACTTGGCAGTGGTGCCGCAGCTGGGTCACGCCGCTGAGGCCAACGGCGTTCAGGGCGAGCATGACGCAGTTGCCACCTGCAGCGACCACATGGTCATGGTGGTCGCGCATTTCATCAGCCTCAGCGGTGATATTGAAGGTGTACATCACCTGGCGGCCAGTGCGCTCGGCGTGCTCCCGAATCAGTGGCATCACGGCATCGACTCTTGCCTTGAGCGGATTATGGGGGCCGTTGGCCTGAAGCTCGTCGTCCTTGATGAAGTCGATGCCGCCGTCCAGCAACTCGCGTACTACGTCGGCGGTGGCTGCAGGTGACAGCCCCACGCTGGGCTTGATGATGGTACCGATCAGCGGCCGCCCGTGGATGCCCGTCAGGTCGCGGGTGCCAGCCACGCCAAACTGGGGGCCGGGGTAGGCCTCTGCAAACGGTCTCGGCAGGGTCAGGTCGAGCAGCTTCAGCGCCGAGAACTCCTTGAGCTCGAAGAGGTTGCCGGCAACCGTTGCGAACAGGGTTGGCAATGACGGGCCTAGGTTAGCCAATGGCCAGGAGAGGGTGACATACGCGCGCCGGTAGACGGGGCGGGTGCTACCTCCCGGCACGCCTGGAATCGGCAGTGCAGGGGCGTAGGCAACCTCCAGCGGCTCGATGTGCTCGACCAGCGCACCGTGCGCTTCGCGAAGCGAGTCGGTCTCGCTGGCCAGGCGGGTGAAGGTGCCGCAGGACTGCTCACCGGCCATTACCTGTGCGGCATGCTCCAGCGGGTAGGGAGTCTCGATCAGATAGGTGGCCAGGATGCGATCACTCATAGCTGGACTCTCTACAACCTAGGTGCGCGTGGCGTTCTGGAGCCACTGCCAGTAATCACGAATGCCCTCGCGGATATCGGTAAAGCGTGGCTCGAAACCGAGTTCCTGTCGTGCGCGGGAGATATCCAGCGGTGCTCCGCGGACGACGAACGGGCCCGGACCTAGCTGTACGTTGGCGGTCTTGCCCGTGATATCACTAACCTCGTCGACGATCCGGAGGTGGTCGACCGGTACCCCGCTGGAAATATTGAAGTTGCGATGCGTCACCTGGGGCTTCTCGAACAGCTTGACGATGCCGGTGGCGGTATCCACAACATGCGTCCAGTCCAGCGCCTGCTCGGAACCATTGGGCGCCTGGATATCATCGAGCCCTTCTAGAGGACCGAACAGCCCTTGGTAGACTTTGTGCATGTGCGACGGCCGCTTGCCGGGGCCATAGACGAAGAACAGCCTGGCGTTACGGATATCCATGCCGAAGGTGTCGCTGTACTGCAGGCCGTAGAGTTCACCCGAGATCTTGGAAGCACCGTAGAGGTCGGTGGCCTTGTAGCGCGTGTCTTCGTGCTGGGGCCCTGGGGCATCGCCATAGACGGCACCGGAGCTCATGTTGACGATTTTATTGATGCCGAGAATGCGGCACGTTTCGTAGACGTTGAGCGTACCCGAGGCGTTGATCGATATGTGCTTGAAGGGGTGCTGCTGGAAGTAGGGGCCGGCAATCACCGAGACGCCGTGGATAACACCTTCCAGCTCGTCCCGGTGGCGCAGGAGGATCTCGAAGATACTGTGGTAGTCGAGAACGTCGACTGACTCGAGGGTGAGCATGTCCCGCACCTCTTCGAGGTAGTCCAGGCCCATGCTCTCGAAGCGGCTGGCCGCTGTGTCGCAGATGACCACCTGCTTGCCCTGTTTGGCCAATAGGTAGGCAACCCAGGAGCCGACGTGGCCGAGGCCACCGGTAATGAGCACTGACATGTTGGACTCTCCTTAATTCAGGACCAGGTTCGGTAGGAACATGACGATAGAGGGGAAGCAGATGATGATCAGCAGGACGAAGATCAGCGGGATGTAGAAGGGGAGCGTTTCCCGAACTAACGTGCCGAAAGACAGACCGGTGATCTTCTGAATGGTAAACAGCACTGTACCGACGGGTGGCGTGATCAGTCCGATCATCAGGGTGAAGATCATCACGACCCCGAAGTGCACAGGGTCGATACCGTATTGCACCACCACTGGCACCAGCAGCGGGGTGAGCAGGAACAGTGCCGGTACCGAATCGATGAACAGTCCGATCAACAGGATGAACAGGGTCAGCAGCAACAGCAGGCCCAGTGGATCGGTCACGGTAGCGAGCAGAAAGTCGGCAATCAGTGAGGTGACCTGGTAACGCCCCAGGACCCAGCTATACAGGGCGCTTCCGGCAATGATGAACATCAGGGCGGCCGAGTCGATAGCAGTGGCGCGGAGGATGCAGATGAACTCTCGGAGGCTGATGGAGCGGTAGACCACGAAGGCAATGAACAGGCAGTAGACCAGGGCAACCACCGACGCCTCGGTGGGCGTGAAGACGCCGGTCAGGATCCCCACGATGATGATGAGTGGCGTCAGCATCGGAAGTAAGCCGCGCGCCAACGCTGCCGTGAACTCGTTGAAGCGAGCCCTGGGGCGGGTCGGGAAGCCGCGACGGTGCGAGATGATGGCGACCATGGCCATCAGGCCCAGTCCCATGAATAGCCCGGGAATGATCGACGCCAGGAAGATACCGGCGATGGAGGCATTGGCCAGGGCACCGTAGATGACGGCGGGAATGCTGGGTGGAATGATCGGGCCTATGGTGGCCGAGCTCGCCGTGACTGCGGCGCTAAAGCCGGTGGGGTAGCCATCATCTTCCATGGCCTTGATTTCCAGGGCGCCCAGTCCGCCAGCATCCGCCACGGCGGAGCCTGACATGCCGGCGAACAGCATGCTGGCCACGACGTTGACATGGCCGAGGCCGCCCTTCATGTGGCCGACCATCGTCCTGGCGATATTGAAAACACGATCCGAGATGCCGGCGCTGTTCATTAGACGACCGATCAACAGAAAGGCCGGGATGGCCAGCAGGGTGAAGCTGTTGACGCCGTAGAGGGTGCGTTGGGAGATCATCTCCATGGGAATGGCATCGAAGCCACGTGTATAGCCGAGCACCATCGCCGAGGAGGCGATCATGGCAAAGGCGACCGGCACCCCCAGCATTAACAGGACGATGAGGCCGACGAACAGGATGATGAAGACTTCCATGGTCATTCACTCCGGTCGGTGTGGATGGCGGGCAGTTTGATGAACAGGCGTCGGTAGAGGTCGCCAATTAGCAGCCCGATCATCATCAGCGATGAAATAAGTTGAATCATGTAGATGTACGAGAAGCTCAAACGGAAGGTACTGGCCAGTACACCGGCGGTTCTCTCCATCATGTTCCAGCCGCCAATGGCTAGCATTAGTAGCACCAGGATGCAGATGACGTCGGCCAGGCTTGCCACGACATGGCGGAGACGTGGTCCCATCAGGTCGGTCACTACCGTAATGCGAATGTGTTCCTGGTAGCGCAGTGCCAGCACCGAACCGAGGAAAATCTGGGCGAGGAAGAGATAACGAGATGCCTCGTCGGTCCACGACACGGCGATGCCCAGCGCATATCGTGAAATGACCTGGATGGCCATGATCGTCAGCATCAGCGCGAAAGCCGTCGTGACGATGGCGGTGAGGAGTCGCCAGAACAGCTCGATGGCACGGTTTACGCAGTCCGCGATAGTCACGGGCGCCTCCGAATGCAGGATAGTGAAGAGGGCGCCCCGGCCCATTGGACCGGGGACATGCCTTACTCGAGCAGTGACATGACGTAGTCACGCACCGCTGGGTGGTAGGAATCGGCAATATCGCGGATGGCGGGCTCGGCGGCCTCATGGAAGGCTGCTACATCCGGTTCGACGACGGTCATACCAAGCTCCTGGAGTTCTTCGTAGAGGTCGTCCTGACCGTTGGCGACCATTTCGTTGCCCCAGGTGGTGGCGTCCTCGATGGCGTCGAGGATGATCTCGCGATTCTCGTCGGAGAGACCCTGGTAGAAGTCCTCGTTCATTAGCCAGTGGAAGAACGAGTAGACGTGCTCGGTTTTATTGAGGTGGCTTTGAACCTCGTGGATCCTGCCGGCGTGGATCAGGTCGACGGGGTTCTCCTGCATATCGATCACGCCTGTCTGCAATGACGTGTAGACTTCGGGCCAGGCGATAGGGCTTGGCAGGGCGCCGATCTCTTCCCAGATCTGAATCCATGGCGCGATCTCCGGCACCCTCATGCGAACCCCTTGAATGTCTTCAGGAGTCTCCACGGCTGAGTTGGAGGTCAGGTTGCGTGGGTTGCGAGCCGAGAGTCCCACCAGGCGCATGTTGCCTTGGGCAATCAGCTGCTCGTTGATCAGTTCACCGGTATCGCCTTCATAGACCTGCCGCGCCTGTTCGCTGCTGCTATAGACGAAGGGTAGGTCGGCAGCAGAGAACTCGGAGGCGTAGAGGGTCATCGGCATGGAACCGCCAAGGGCGATAGCGTATTCCCCAAAGCTGGCGCCTTCCAGGTGGTCACGTTCACCGCCGACTTCAGTGCCCAGCAGGGTGACGGTGTATTCGCCGTTGGTGTCTGACTCTATGGCCTCTTTGAGGCGCTCGCCCACCTTGAACATGGCATGGGAGGGCTCGGTGTGGATGGCGATGGCGAGTTCGGTGGCGCTGGCGTGGGCAGCGATGCCGAAACTGGCCAGGCTGGCGATGACGAGTCGGCTTGCTGTTCTTGTATTCATTCTTGGGTACCCCTTTGGAAATTCAGTATGAGTGGCGACTTGCGGTCATCCTGATGCGGGCCCTGCCCAGCTGTTCGGTAAGCTGGCAGGTTGGCTCCTTGTAATTCCGTGCCACTGCTAAAAAAGCTAGCACGGGATTTTTGGTAGCGCTACCATTTCGCTTGTTATCCGTTAGGATGAGATCATGGCGTAAACGAATATCAGGGAGAGCCATGGTGAATCAGAATTCCGGAGCGCGAGGCCGGCGGCGTCACCGCGGTACGGATCGAGTGACGATACAGGACGTTGCTTCGGCCGCTGGGGTGGCAGCTATAACGGTGTCCCGTGCTCTCAATACGCCTGATCGTGTGTCAGCCAAACTTCGCGAGCGCATCGATCAAGCCGTAGCTTCACTTGGCTATGTGCCGAACCTGGTGGCCGGAGGCCTAGCCTCGGCGGAAATGAGGATGATCCCTGTCGTCGTACCGTCGCTGTCGATCCTGACCTTTATCGAAGTGATTCATGGCATTCAGCAGACCCTTGAAGAGGCTGGCTACCAGGTGCTGCTCGGCTCGACCGACTTCGACCTGGATCGCGAGGCGAGCCTGATCGACTCGCTGCTTGGGTACTCGCCGTCAGGGGTCATCCTGACCGGCCTTCGACACCACGAGCGCACTGCTCGGCGCCTCAATAGCTGGGGGCGCCCGGTCATCGAGATCATGGAGCTTGGCGACGACTGTATTGACATGAACGTCGGGGTGGACAATTACGCAGTGGGTGCCTGCATGGCGAAGCATTTGCTGGCGCGAGGCTTCCAGCGTATCGCTTACCTCGGAACCGGGATGGATCGTGACTACCGTGCAATGCAGCGGTTCGAGGGGCATCGGCGGGTGCTGGAGGAGGCCAAGGTGGAATGCGACATACTTTTTCGACGCGATGAGCCATCATCTTATGCGTCAGGGCGTCGCTTGTTCCTGGAGGCGTTGGCAACTCGACCTGACCTGCAGGCGTTGCACTTCGCCAATGACAATCTGGCCGCCGGGGCATTGATGGAGGCCAATCGGCAGGGCGTTCGCGTGCCTGAGGAGATCGCCATTGGCGGATACCTTGGGCTGTCGCTGGGCGAGCACCTTACACCGCAGCTCACCACTGTGACCGTGCCGCGGTTCGAGATGGGGGTTCAGGCGGCCAAATTGATGCTTGCCAGGCTCGAATGCCGGGAGCAATCAGCGTCACGGATGGATATCGGCTATGAGCTTACCGTGCGAGAAAGTACCTGAACGCCTACTGCTGCTTGGTTGACTGGCCAGCGCTGCGCGCTGCAATCGCGACTGAAGTCGCTCCCACGCTAATCACGAATGAATTCGCTTATATGGACCCGTCCCGTTGTGCAAGCCCGATTCGCCATGGCCGGGGTGAGACTGCACGCTTATATCCGGCCTGTTA
>NZ_JARWAM010000035.1:0-9893 GCF_031451695.1 Franzmannia qiaohouensis | reverse complement strand
TGGTCGCTGGATCTGGGCAGCGACCTGCCGGAAGGCGACTACAGCGTCGAGGTCATCGCTCGCGATGGCAACGGCAACACCAGCGCCCCGGATACTGCCGAGAGCGGCTACACCCTGCCGACTATCAATGACGATATTGTCATCGATGTCTCGGGCCTTAAATTGACCGTGCAGGATGCAGAAACCCTGGGCAGCAATCCCAGCGTCGATAGCAGCAACCTGGACGATGTATTTTCTGCGGACGTGGATTTCGGAACCGCAACGGGCACCAAATCGTGGGTATATAGCTTGGCTATTACCCAGGAGGGACAAGGTGGGCATGGGCTTTCCAGCGGCGGTGATGCCATTGAGCTCTCCATGGACGGTAATGCCATTGTCGGCACTGCAAATGGCCAGACCGCGTTTACGCTCGCCATCAATGGAAGCGAGTTGGTCCTCACCCAATATCTGCCTATCGATCATGGCGCGCCGGGCAGCGATACCGATACGGTCTTGACACTTGCAGGACTCGTCAAGCTCGAGGGTACGCTCACTGTTACGGATGCCAACGGCAACTCAGTCACCGAGAGTGAGATTGTCGATAACCTTGGTGAGCTGATCAGTATCATTGATGATACGCCCAAGGACTTTTCTCCAGACTCGGCCATGCTGGTGGACGGCTTCACCGGCAGCATCAACTTTGCCGATGCCGCCGGTGCCGACGGCGTAGGAAACGTGATCTTCACTATCCAGGAAGGTACACCGGCCACCGATCTCAACGGCAATCAGTTGCTCTTGAATGGCGAAGCATTGACCTACTCCTATGAGGGCGGTGACCAGTCGGTACTGTTTGCCAAGACCGCATCCGGTGAGGTCGGCTTCAAGATCACTCTCGACTCAGCAGGGGATAGTTTCAACGTTGAGGTGTTCGGCAATATCCTCAACGGCACCGAGTTCACTACTACCATCGGCGGTGGTGTCGGTGGCAGTAATAGCACCGTTTACGGTTTGAACATTGGTGATGGCATTGAAAACAATGATGTCCTGATCTCGACCTCTGCCGGCAACAAGGTCAATAACAGCGCTGGTAATGGAATCGGCATCTCCGGTGGCCAGTCGATCAGCAATGGGGAAGTGGCGCGCTTTGACTTCGTCAAGGGCCTCGATGTAGGCGGTTCAGGCGGCAATGCCGGCCGCTCGGCCAGCTGGGACTCGAACAACAGTATCAGCAGTTTTGCTCAGGCCGTGGCCATCAATGGCTCTCCTGGCTCGACGACAGCACTGGAGATCCACGCATTCAGTAGCGTTACGGCGACCAGTATTGCGCAGAACGGTGGTATTGCCGGGACCTCGGCAGGTGGTACGCCGATTGCCTTGAGTCTCGAGGATATCCGGGTCTTCGACGAGAATGGTGCCGACGTTACCTCCCAGATGTCCATTACCCTCGCAGGCGATGGTGTGAGAGTCGACGGCATTCAGGACGGTTACACCTTCCAGGTGACGAGTGATACGCCGTTCGAGGCGCTGGAGATTACGGGAGGTGGCGGTGCCAACTTCACGCTAGGCGACTTCTCCATGATTGAGGGTGGGCTGTCATCCGATATCGAGTTGAACCTGCCGCTGCAGGGGATCGACGGCGACGGTGATACTGCTGAGGGCGCCCTCAATGTCGGCGCTCCCGAGCCCGACCAGCTTTTCGTCGGCGGTAACGGCGACAATACCTTCGAATCCGACGGTGGCGACGATCTGCTGATCGGGGATATCGGCGGTAAGAACCTGATCATCCAGCCGGGGCAGAACTACAATATTTCGTTGATCGTCGATGTGTCGGGCAGCATGAACAATGCATCGGGTACGCCTGGTTTGAGTCTCATGGAGCTGACCAAGCAGTCACTGATCAACCTCGCCAATCAGCTCGAGCAGCATGATGGTATCGTCAATGTGCAACTGGTGCCGTTCTCGACCCATGCCGAAACTGCCGTCACGATCCAGAACCTCGATAGTGACAATGTTCAGCAGCTCATCGATGCCATCGATAGCCTGAGTGCCGATGGCGGTACCAACTTCATGGCCGCCTTCCAGCAAGCCGTCGCCTGGTTCAACGGCCAGAATGGGCTAGGGCAGGACGATTTCGAGAACCTGACCTACTTCCTCACCGACGGTGATCCGACGTACTCGTACTACAACGGCCAGCTATATGGCCCCGGCACCGAGCCGACATACTGGGTGATGCAGGACTCGCTACAGGCGTTTTCCGAGCTGGCGGGTCTCAGTGCGGTCAACGCGGTGGGTATCGGCAGTGACGTCAGTGAGCAGTACCTGCAGTATTTCACCACCAACGGCGTCGAAGGTGATGCCAACATTTTCATGGATGGCAAGGTCTCCTGGGGTTATGCCAACGGTATGTATCGCCAGTTCGACTGGGGCGAGGGTGAAATATCGGCGCCTGCCGGCTCGGTGAGCATCGTTCACACGGCTGAGGATCTCGATTCGGCGCTCGAGGGTGGTGTCGAGTACGATGAACTCGATGAGCTGGGTGACGATATCCTGCGTGGTGGTGATGGCGACGACATCATCTTTGGCGATACGGTAAATACCGATCACCTCGAGTGGACCAATGGCGATACCGGCAAGCAGTTCACTGCTGGTGAGCATGACGGTCTTGGTTATGTCGGCCTGGTCGAGTATCTCAAGTGGGAGGTCAATCAGGGGCAAGCGCCGGATGACCAGCAGATCATCGAGTACGTAAGAGATAATTGGCAATCTCTCGCCGACACCGATAGAGCTGACGGGGGTAATAATATTCTCGATGGCGGTGCCGGCGACGATATCTTGATTGGCGGCTCGGGCAACGACCTGCTGATCGGCGGGGCGGGGAACGATATCCTGGTGGGCGGTGCCGGTGACGATGTTTTCAAGTGGAACTTTGGCGATCAGGGTGATGTGAATTCCCCTGCTCACGATATCGTCACCGACTTCGGTAATGGCAATAACACCTTGGATATTGCCGACCTGCTGCAGGATGAAAGCGAGGCGACCATTGGCCAGTTCGTGTTTGCCGAACAAGAGGGCAGTGATACGGTGCTCTATATCAGCTCCAATGGTAGCTTGTCGGGCAACAAGGAAAATGCCGACCAGACCATTAGGCTGGAAGGCAAGTCGTTCAGCGACTTCGGGGCGAGTCCGGGAGATAGCGCCGATCTGATTGCCAAGATGATCGAGAGCGGCCAGCTGCATATCGATCAGTAACCGGCACTGAGCTAGCGCATCACCATGCCCCGCCCAGCAATGCTGGGCGGGGCGTATTCGTTTATGCTGTTGCCAACTGCGAAGAGACGATGGCCCTATGTATATCAAACGTAACGATGCCGGTGATATCGAGCAGGTCAGCAGGGTGATGACGGCGGAGTGTCGAGAACCCTTGGCCAGTGACTCTCCGGAGCTGGCAACCTTCTTGAATGTCGCTGCCAGGCAGGAGAACAACGAGCTCCGCCAATCCGACCTCGAGTTCGTGCGGGTGCTGGAGGACGTGATCGAGGTGCTGATGAACAAGGGCGTGATCAGCTTCACCGATCTGCCGGATGCGGCCCGCGACAAGCTGATGGCCCGCCAGAACCTGCGCCGCCGCGTCAACGACGTGGGGCTGATGGACGATAGCGACAGCGGCGTCATCTGACGCCGCTGTCGCTAGCCAGCGGGCGCTATTCCGCTTCGTTGCCTGGGGTGTCGGTGCGTACCCCGGGCCCTGTCACGCCGTCGAGCCCGAGATCGAACAGGGCCTCGGCCTCGGCGTCCTGCGTTACCCCTTCGGCGATCACCAGCACGCCCAGCGAGTGGGCCAGCGTTGCCATACCGCGCAGAATCGCCTGCTGGTCGGGCTGCTCGTCGATGCGGGCAACCAGCGAGGCGTCGATCTTGAGGTAGGCCAGGCCGATATCGTGTAGATCGGCGAGCTTGGAGAACTCGGGTCCGACGTGCTCTAGCCCTAGTCGGCAACCGAACGGCTGCAGCTCGCGGCATAGCCCGCGGAATCCTTCCAGATGATGCACGGCCACCGACTCGGGCAGCTCCAGCCACAGCTTGGCGGCCGCCTGCGGATACTGCTTGAGCAGCGGCTTGATGTCGGTCAGGAAGCGGCTGTCGCGAGCGGCCTGATGCGAGAGGTTGATGCCCAGCGGTTTGCCATCCGCGTCGATCTGTTCGAGCGCGGCCCTGACCACCGCCAGGTCGAAGTCGACGTTCATGTCGAGCCGCGAGATCCACGGCATGAAGACCCCGGCGGGCTGCCACTTGCCCTGAATCTTGAGGCGCGAGGGACTCTCGTGGTGGAGCGGCATGGCGTCGGCATCGAGCACCGGGTAGTGGCCGAGGTAGAGCCCCTCGCCGAGGGCCGTATCGATGGCGCGGCGCCAGTCGTCGCGGTTGTTGAACAGCGACTGGTGAGCAGCACCGCTGGCAATGGCGACGGCGTGGTCGCCGTCGTCCTCGGCGCGGGCCAGAGCGCCGTCGAGTGCGCTGAGCAGTTCGCTGCGGGCGTCGCTATGGGTAAAGGCGATCAGCGCCATGGGCAGGCCGATCGGAGCTGTGGCGCCATCGGTAAGCGGGTGCAGCTTGGCCTTGAGGGTCTTGGCCAGGGCCTCGAGATCGTCGTCGCCGGGCAGCAGCAGGGCGAAATCGCTGCCGTTGAGGCGCCCCACCTGGCCGCCGCCGTAGACGTTGGCGAGTTGCCGAAGGGCGCTGGCGACCTCGGCCAGCAGGCGGTTGGTGGCCTGGTGGCCGAGCCGGTGGTTGAGCTCGCTGAGCCGCGCCATGCGCACCATCACCAGGCTGCCCATGCCGGGGCCGGTGTCGACGTCCAGGGCGCGCTCGAGCTGCTGCAGGAAGTGGCCGCGATTGTCGGCGCCGCTGACCTCGTCCTGCTGCAGCTTGCGGCGTAGCCGGTCGAGCTTTTCGCTCTCCTGGCCAAGCATGTCGCGCACCGTTGCCGAGAGCAGGTTCATGGCGGTGACCACCTGGCGCAGCTCGCGGGTACGCGGCTCCTCCGAGGTGGTAAAGCGGCGGTTACCGATGTCGCGGGCCTGCTCGATCACCGCGCGCAGCGGGCGGCGGATGCTGTGCACGATCCACCAGGCCAGTGCGGCGCTGATCAGCGCTGCCAGCGCGAACCAGGCCACCAGCCGCTGGGCGTTCTGCCATAGCGCGTGGTAGGCGTAGCTGTGGTGGCTCTCGAGTATCACGGTGCCGTACTGCTGCCAGCCGTCCTGTACCACGGCTTCGCCAGCGGGAATATCGAAGCGCACCAGCTCGACGAACCAGTTGGGTACCTCGGCGAGACGCTCATTGGCCTGGCGGCGGATCTCCACCTCGCCCTCCGGCGAACGCAGCTCTACCAGGCGGTAGTGGCCGGTGTCGAACTGGGCGGCCAGCAGCAGCTCGATGGTCACCGGATCCTTGTCGAGCTGGCTCATCGACAGCGCCAGGGCGTTGGCGTTGTCGGCGTTCTTGATGCGCATCTCCTGCTCGGTGTACTGCTTGAGCGAGGTCAGCCCGATCATCAGGCTGCCGCCGAAGGCCAGCAGCAGCAGTAGCAGAATGGTCAGCCACAGTTGTTTGATCAGTGACATGGCGGTTGTCTCCGTTGCCTGCTGCCGGCGGTGTCATGGGTAAAGGTCATAGGAAGCCCTGGTCCTGCATGCGGCCGAGCACGCTGCTCCAGCGCGATAGCCGCTGGGTGGGGTCGGCGCGGGACTGGGTCGAGCTGCCGGCCCACAGCCCGTCGCTGTTGAAACTGAATAGCGGGTCGAGGTCGCTGCGCTGGTTGGCGGGGGTGATCGAGGGCACCAGGTTGTCGAGGAGACGCGGCACTGCGCTGGGGGTCTCGTAGTAGCCCAGCACCATGTGCGCCTGGGTGATCTGGCTGCGGCCGATGCGCGCACGCACGTAGATCATGCGCAGCTGCTCGCCGGGCACGCCGAGCTGTTTCAGGGTGATGTACTTGGCGATGGAGTAGTCCTCGCAGTCGCCCTGGCCCTGGCCCATGGTCTCCAGCGGCGTGGCCCAGAAGTCCTCGTAGCCCCAGTTGTCGATGTCGTCGACCCAGCGCACGCGGCGATTGAAGAAGTCGTTGACCTCGCGCAGCTGGGTATCGATATCGGCGCTGGCGAGGCGCTCGAGCAGCGCGAACCACTCCTCGAGCACGGCCACGCCGCGACCGCCGTAGCGCGACTGCATCACGCTGCGCAGTCGCGAGGGGTCGAGGTTGCCGCTGGCCGGCGTGGTGACCAGCCCCAGGCCGGCAGCCAGCCACAGCGAGGCTGCGCCCACCAGAAAGCGGCGGCGCGAGCAGTGAAACCCGCTGGAAGGTGGCTTGGCCATGGGTGGCGCCCTGCGTGAGGCGATTATCGTTATGCTGGCTAGCGGCGACTCGTCTTGGTCAAGCTCCAGCTTATCAGGCCTTGCCGGGTCCAAGCCATACGCGCAGGCGTCCCACCCAGGCGAGTTGGCGGGCATGCTCGCGCAACAGCTCGGCGGCCTCGGCGAGGGTCTGGCCGGCGGGCAGCTCGCGCACGAAGATCGAGATATCGATGGCGTCGCCGAGATAGTGCAGGTCGAGGGCGACGCGGGCCTGCCATACCGGTAGCGGTGCCCAGACGTCATCGAGCTTGCCTTCGACGTCCTCGCGCAGTGGCATGCCGGGCAGCAGGCTGGGGTCGATCTTGCCCTGGTCGTCTTCCGGATCGATATGGAAGGTAACGTCGGTAAGGGACGGGAAGGCGTCACGCAGCCGGCGGCTGGCCTCGTTGCCGATTTCATGGGCCTCGGACACGGTAACCCGCGGCGGCACCACGATATGCAAGTCGAGCAGCACGTGGCCGCCCACGGTACGGGTGCGCAGGTCGTGAACGTTGTAGACGTCGGGCACCTGTTCGGCGACCTCGCGCATCTGACGCTGCTGTTCTTCGGGAAGGGCGGTGTCGACCAGCTCCTGGCTCGACTCCCACAGCAGATTGGCGCCGATCTTGCCGACCATCAGCGCTACTATCACCGCGGCCACGGCGTCGAGCCAGCCGGCGCCGAATTGGGCGCCGACCAGGCCCACCAGCACTACCACCGTGGACAGGGCGTCGCTGCGCGAGTGCCAGGCGTTGGCCTCGAGCAGGCGTGAATTGACGCGCTTGGCGACCCGCAGGGTGGCGCGGAAAATCCACTCCTTGGCGAGCAGGGCGACCACCGCCAGGGCAATGGCCCAGGCGCCGGGGGCGGGGATCGATGCGGCGTCGAACAGCCGCGCCAGGCTGGCCCAGGCGATGCCGCCGGCAACGAAGATCAGGATGCTGCCCAGCCACAGCGTGGCCAGGGTCTCGATGCGGCCGTGGCCGTAGGGGTGGTTGGTGTCGGGTGCCTGGCGGCCGTAGTGGGTGGCGGCCAGCACGAAGGCGTCGGTGACCAGGTCTGAGAAGGAGTGTACGCCGTCGGCGACCAGCGCCGCGGAGCCGACGACCAGGCCCATCACCACCTTGGCCACGCCCAGCAGCCCATCGATCACCGCACCGATCAGGGTGATGCGGTGCGCCTCGCGGGTCTGGGTGCCGCGGTCGAAGGGCTGGGCGTGACCCATGGCAGCGGCTCCTTAGATGCGCCCGGCGCGGCTCAGCACCGGGTTGGCATACTGTGCCAGCCACCAGTCGCGCAGATGGGTGGGTACCTGCTCCAGGCGCTCGCGGAACTGCTCGCGGTCGGCGTCGGTGATGCCGTCGAGGCAGATCAGGTCGGGTGCCTTGCCGCTGGCCTCGAGGGCCAGCTGGTGGCTGGGAAACAGCCGATAGCCGCCGAGTACCTGGCGGTCGATCTCGGCGGCGACCGACTCGGGGCTGTCATGGTCGGCGTCGAGCGGGGTGCCGAAGGTCAGCTTGATGCGCCCCTTGTGGCCGATGATGCCGGCGACGATGGAGCGAATGTCCTCGTACTGCACCTTCTGGTAGCGCCCCTCGGTATGCATGGCGTAGAGCTCGTGGGCCTTCTGCACGTCGCAGGGGTCGTACTCGTAGCTGATCGATACCGGCACCACGCGCAGCTCGGCGATGGCGTCGCCGGTGGAGGCGCTTTTGTCGAGGTGGCGGCGGGCCATGGTCAGCATCTTGATGATCGCCGGGTCGGTACGGTCGATGCCGTCCTTGGCACGGCCCTCGCGCTGGGCCAGCCACACTGAGTGCCGGTCGACGGTCAGCGAGTGGCGGATGTACGCCGATAGCGCCTGGTAGGCGGCCAGCATGGCGCGCTTGCCCTTGGCCGAGCGCGGCACGATAAAGCTCTTGTTGAGCCGCATCAGGTCGTTGACATAGGGCTTCTGCAGCAGGTTGTCGCCGATCGCGATGCGCACCGTGTTGCGCCCGGCGAGGTAAAGCGCGTAGTTGACGAAGGCCGGGTCCAGCGAGATATCGCGATGGTTGCTGATGAACAGGTAGGCGGTGTCGTCGTCCAGCGCGTCGAGCCCCTCGACCTCGAAGGCGTGGGTGGTGGTGCGGATCATGCGCTGCATGTAGCCGGCGATGCGCATCTGGAAGTCGTAGACACTGGCCACGCCGCGCACCTCGCGGCGCACCGCGACGCCGGCGATGGCCCGCGCCAGGCGTGGCGAGAAGCGCGCCAGGCGCGGCAGCTTGAACTGGGTGAGGGCGTCGAGCAGCTCGGCGTCGTTGGCCAGCCGCGCGAGCACCTCGGCGACTTCATCGTCGTGATAGGGGCGAATCTTGGCGAACGGGTCCGCTTGGCGAACGGCGTCCTCGGCGGTGGCGGGTGAATCAGCAGTCACGGTGTGGCAGCCAGGTTAGCGGTAGCGGAGGGGGTGGCGTCGGGGTTGGCTTCGCCGCCCAGCCAGCCCAGCAGCTGCTCGCTGGCGGCGGCCAGCGCCTGCGCCATCAGTACGAAATCGGTTTCCATGCGCAGGATGGCGTCATCCCCATCATCGCTGGCGTTGGCCTCGTCCAGCAAGGCGTCGCTGAAGCGCAGCGACTTGAGCGCCAGGTCGTCGTGGAGCACCAGCGCCAGTCGGCCTTCGATCTCCAGCGCCAGGCGCGTGGCCTGGCGGCCGCCGGCCAGCAGGGTATGGATCTCGTCGCTGTCGAGGTCGACCTGGCGCGCGCGCAGCACGCCGTCGTCGCCCTGGGCCTTGAGCTCCACCTGGTCGCCGAGCAGCAGTCCTTCGGGGCGCGAGGCGGCGTCGTTGAGCCACTCGGTCATGGCGCGTACCGGCAGCGTCTGGCTGGCCAGCGGCGTGACCTTGAGGCTGCCCAGGGTCTGGCGCAGCAGGTCGAGGATCTCCTCGGCGCGTTTGCGGCTCGGAGCGTTGATGCCGATCATGCCGCCGCGGGTGTCCCACCACAGGTCGACCTTCTGGCTGCGCACGAAGGCGCGTGGCAGCAGCTCTTCATAGACCTGCTCCTTGATCGCCTGCTTGTCCTTGCGGCTGACCGGCTGGCCCTCGGCGACCTCGCGGTCGGCGACGCGCTCCTCTACTTCCTCACGCACCACGCTGGCCGGCAGCAGCCGCTCCTGGCGCAGCGCGCTGAGCAAGCGGTGGCCCTGCAGCTCGTGCACGTACTGGGTGCTGCGTCGCCCGCCCGGCGGGCGCCAGCCGAGTCGGGTGGCTTCGCTGCCGCCCAGCGGGCGAAAGGCTTGTTCGGCCAGCGCATCCTCCAGGGTGTCGCCGGAGATGCTGGGTGCCTCATGCAGGCGATAGAGATGCAAGTGCTTGAACCACATGGCCAGTCCTGAACGTAAAAGGAGGCACATTATGGCGAATGCAGGGCAGGGGTGCCAGTGGCCGGCAGCGCTGCGCGCTGCAATCGCGAATGAATTCGCTTATATGGACCCGTCCCGTTGTGCAAGCCCGATTCGCCATGGCCGGGGTGAGA
>NZ_JARWAM010000034.1:0-11394 GCF_031451695.1 Franzmannia qiaohouensis | reverse complement strand
TCGTGGTTTTAGGGATGTCTGGCCTGTGGATTGGCACGTGGTTTTAGGGATGTGGGTTTCGTGGTTTTAAGGATGCAGCCTCCCCGCAAACCCGCATGGTTGCTGGCCCGCCAAAACCGTAACGCGCGCGCGTCCTTAACTAAAATCTAAAAGATCTTTAACGCGCTACGCGCTCGCCTACCCTCCGCTCGTTCCTCGCTCCGCCCCCGCTTCGCGGGCCTGAACGATGACGCGCCAAAGGCGCGGCTAACGGGCGCTCTCGAGCCGCTTCGCGGCTGCGCGCCCTGGACGGCGCAACCCGGCCGCTAAAGTGACAACCCTCCCTGGGCCGAACCCCAGCCTTGTGCGGGAACAGGGCGCTTCGCGCCTGGGTTTAGCAGGAAGGAGGTCGATCCACGCTCAGGCGGTGTCGCAAAGATCCGTGGCTCCGAGCGAGCTGAATGATATACTTGTATAGCACCCACCCTCCCGGAGGAGAGTTCGATGCTCGCCCTACGCCTGCCCACCGAGATCGAGGAACGCCTGGAGGCCCTTGCCAGGGCCACCGGCCGCACCAAGAGCTACTACGCCCGCGAGGCGATCCTCGAGCACCTGGATGACCTCGAGGACATCTACCTGGCCGAGAAGACCCTGGAGCAGGTCCGCCGCGGCGAGATGACGACCCACAGCCTGGACGACGTGGAGCGTGAGCTTGGCCTGGCGGATTGAACTCACCGACGAAGCGGTCAAGCAGCTCAAGAAGATCGGCCATGCCGACGCCAAGCGCATTCGGGACTATCTGCGCGGTCGCCTCCAGCCGCTGGAGGACCCCCGGCAGTTGGGTAAGCCACTGACGGGCCAGCTCAGCGAGCTGTGGCGCTACCGCGTGGGTGACTACCGCCTCATCGCCAGCATCGAGGACGCGGAGATCCGTATCCTGGTGGTACGCATCGCCCACCGCAGCAAGGTCTATCGCTGACGCTGGCTGCGGTGGCGCTCTAGGGCCTGAATTACTCCCCCAGGGGCAGCTGGCCCTGATCCTCCTCCTGCTGTTTCGCCTTGTGGCTCTCCAGGGCCTCCATACGGGCCGCTAGGGCCTCACCCTGTACCTCGGCCTTGGTCCGACCCTTTTCGGCCTCCTGGGCGCGTTGCTGGGCGTCCTGGAGCTGCTTTTCCATGGCGGCCAGGCGTTCACGGTACTCGTCGCGCTGTTCGGCCAGGGCCTGTTTGTGAGCCTGGGCATCCTCGCGGCGCGCCTGGCGTTCAGCGTCCAGCGCCCTGGCACGCTCCTCGGCTTGGTCCCGTGCGGCCTCGGTGCGGGTCTCGGCCACGGCCAGGGCGCGTTCGGCCTCGATGCGCGCCTGATCGAGCTGCTTGGCCTCGCGCTGTGCCGTAATGCGCGCCTCTCGCTCCTCGTCACGCTGCTCCTCCAGGGTCTGGCAGCGGTTGCGGGCCTCGGCCAGCTGCTGGCGGGCGTCGTCGCGTTGGGTCTCCAGCTCCCGCACCCGCTCGCGGAACTCGGCCAGGGCGCTGCGCGCCTCGTCGCGTTCGCCGGTGACGCGATCGCGCTCGCTCTCCAGGGCCTCTACCCGGCCACTCAGCTCCTCGACCTGCTCCTCCAGCTGCTCGCCGGTGGCGGCCAGCTCGTCGGCGGTGTGCTGCGCCTCCAGGGCGTTCTCCTCGGCCTCGGCGCGGGCCGCGGCGGCCTGGCGTTCCAGCTCCTCGGCCAGGGCGGCGGCCAGCTCGTCAGGCAGGCGGGCGGCGCGGCGCTCGGCCGGCGCCTGGGTGGCCCGCCAGGCCTTGAGGTGGCGGTGGATGGTGTTGGGGCTGCCGGTGCCCAGCTGCTCGCGGACGCGCTGGATGCTGGGCTTCTCGCCCTGCCCCACCAGGGCGTCGGCGACGGTGGCGACCTGCTCGTAGGTGATCCCGGTGCGTGCCATATCGTACTCTCCGCGGCTGTATCGTAATTCGTATTTCATATTATATGTTATACGGTACAAAATACAATACAAAATATCACTACGCTATGAAATATCCCGGCGCCGCCGCGGTTTCCGGGCGTCCAGCCACGAAAAACCCCGCCGTAGCGGGGTTTGAGTGTCGGGCGGCTCGCCTGGTGAGGGGGAGCGGGCCGGGATCAGGGCGTCTGCTGGTACTGCTGCACGATGCCATCACGCTCGCGGGCCAGGCGCCGCTGGTGGTTCTGGTGAGCGTGGCGCTCGATCTGCACGTAGGTGAACAGGCACACGCCGGCCATGAACAGGGCGAAGGCGGTGACGAGCCAGCCGAATGGCGTCATGGGGCGTCTCCTCGGGCGATGGGGGGTTGCCCCTAGCCTAGCATCTTCGGCGTGGACAGCGTAGCGGAGAGCCCACGAGAAAGCCCCTCCGAAGAGGGGCTGTTGAAGATGCCCAAACGGGCATTGAAGGATCAAATACCTCCTTGGTGTCGTGAATCGCACGGCCGGTCTTGCGCGGTGCGATGGTGATGAACTTACGCCAGGTGCCACCCTGGCCGTTCTCATCCGGCGTCCGCGGTGCCACCCGCGGTACCGGTCGTCGTCGATGTTGCCGTCTTGCTTGCTGCGAGGGAGGAGTGCCCCTCCCACACTCGCTGGCATCTTTCGTGTGCCCTGGTGGCCCAGGATCTCGCTGAGGGCTTCGGCCATATCGCCCGTCAGCTCAGACACTACTCAACGCCGCTCCCACCCCTAGCCTCACCGGTGCCAACCGGATCATCGACCTTAGGGTTTCCCACGTTAGTCACGTGCTACTGCGTACCTCATCGCCACTGTGCTCCACCACGGTGATCACTAGTGCTAAGCACCTCACCGGCATCGCCGGTTTTCAGGGGCCCAAGATTCCAAAACGGCTCCCTTACTCCACCGTCACTTCATCGCACATGGCCAGCTCCCGAAGAGCATGGCTATGAAGCACTCCGAACAGCACCCTCGCGGGGCGCCGTTACCTGCTTGAGCTATTCGTCGACCCAGGCGGCTTGCGCCTCCTGGTGCCGCCAGGCCACTCCTTTCGGCTACCTGGCTCACTGGGGTTTCCCCCAGCGCTGCGCCCACAGGTTCGGCATGCGTTCGACGGTCACCCGCCGCCCACAGGTGGGACTGGTTACCCACTTTCACGCCGTGACAGGGTCAGCTCCGGTTACCCGGCTGCCCGTGTCCGTGTCGCCCAATCCCGGTGCCCTGGATTGGGTCGAACGAGGCATTGCAGCCTCGAGCGCCCATTGCCTCGCAGCGAGCGGAATTACCCGCACTGCGCGACGGCGAGTTGGTCGTGGTTGGCACCCACGACCAGCAGCAAACAAGGGGGTGGCAGCCCCTCGCGTGAGGGGCTGGCACACCCCGAGGTTTGGCACTCGCGGAGAGGTAGGGGCGCCACTGACGTTAACGGGCCGCCCCGGCCGCGGCGCCCTTGGAATCTTTATCTATGCGGAGCCACCGCACCGAAAATCTGGTTATTCAGGACCATGGTGTCACCGCACGCCCTATCTCCCCGTAGCCGCTCAACGGGAGGTGACATGGGATCGATGCGTTACAAGGCCGCTGCCATGCAGCGGGTGCAGGACCTGGTGCGGCGGGGGTACCCCCGCTGGGTGGCCGGGGTGGTGCCGCGGGAGAAGATCGCCCGCCTCGAGGCGAAATTTGCGGCGCGCTATGCCACCGCCGCCGACCGGAACGAACGCCGGCGGCGTCGCCGGCATGGTGCCGGCAACGCCTTCCTGGTGGTCTACCTGCCGCCGCGGCAGCCCTATGCGGTGTGGTGGTTGCTGGTCGATGAGGCGCATCCGGCACAGCACTACGAGGCGCTGCAGGATGCTCGCCAGGTGCGGATCACCATGCCCAATCCGTACTGGTGCCCGGAGGTGTGGCAGGCGGATTATGAGCTGGTCCGCCTCGACAATATCTGGACCTGGCGGCTGGTCGAAGCGCGGCGCGACGAGTGGGCAAAACGCATCCGCGATGCGGTCAGCCGGAGCGATCGCGAGACCCGGAATCGCCTGGTCCGGCAGGCCATCTACAGCATGCGCAAGATGCCGGGATTTCGTGGGGTGCGGGACGATGTACGGGCCCTGATTCGCGACATGAAGAGCGACTGGTCGCGTATCCGGCGCAAGGGCGAAGCGCTGCCGGCGATCCCGAAACGGCCGCCCTATGTGCGCCGGATCAAGCATGAATAGACATCGGTGCAGCATCCCCACCGATGGCCCTGCCGAATGTTTCGCATGCGAAACAGAACCACGGGTCTCGAGCACCCGTGGGGATGCTGCACGGGTGGCCTACAGGGGGGCAGATCTTGGGAAACACAACCCACCAGAGAGGCCGTTGGCAGGTGCCCTGGCGACACGCCACAGGGCCGGGGATTCTGGCCGACGAAACCTGCCCATCGGCCGGTGGGGATGCTGCATAGTGGGTCCCCAAAGGGGGAGGAATACCTTGCTTCCCTGGGCCGAACGATCGCTCCTGGGCGTAGGTGGGGACGCTGCACCGCTGGCCTGTAGAGTGGGCGGATGACCTGTGTCGCTCAGACAGGCCTAGGCACGATAAGCGCCATAATCTTGAACTGACATATCACAAGACTTTCGTCTAAATTATCTGTCGGTGTTTCTCTATGCTATTCTTCTGAAAGAAAATTCATTATATTTTTAGTGAATAGGGGGGGGGATGGAATATTTTTCTCTTTTTGTCATAGGCTTGTTTTTTGCAATAGTCATTTTTTATCTTGTCGTCAAATCAAAAGTTGGAGATATGCCAAGATTTTCTGAAGATGAGATGGCTTCGAAGATATCTTCGAGAGAGCGATGGATAGATTGGTATCACTTGCAGCCAGAATATAAAAAAACAGAAAAGCTTAAGATGAAATATTTTACAAAATATGTGGAGATGAGAGAGCTCCAACTGGAAGGCCAGAAGTTTACAGCGATAAGAAAAGATATTGATATCAGTGAAGAAGGCAGGAGCTCATTGAAGGAGTATTTCCCTATTGCGCAGAAAGAAATAGACCTCGTTAAGTCTGGGGTTGATCCGGAAGAAGCCAGGAGTATTGCTTTTAAAGGGACAAGATATGAAAATCTTTAGCGATTTGATCTCCATGCTTTGATAAAGACCAGTGTAAAATAAATAACATGCACAGGAACTTCTATGTTGATAGTTAAGTTAACCATGAGGCAGCCTCTTTGATATAAAGGGGGTGGGGAGGATCATGGGATGACTCTATCATGCATCCACCGAATCGGCCGCCCAGGGAAAACTGTATGGTGCTTTCTACTTCGCTAGTTACGAGCCCAAAAGTTATATATTTTTGTTATTTTTACTTTCCCGTATTAGCATGATTATTTTCGTTTGTTGAAACCCCCTTAGTTAGAAAGGTTGTCTTAGATACCCTACGTCTGTAAGTTACGCAGAAATTCTTTCTTCCATGATTTATCCTGACCAGGTTAGTTACCGCCACCAAGTCGTGACAGACCTCGGCGCACTCACTCCACATCACTATTGCAAACGGTCGTTTTCTTTACGCATGCCGGCCGCCCCACCAGGAAGCCCTGGAGGGGCGTTTTTTCGTAAAAAAATTGCGTAAAGTTTTCTGTGTACAGAAATGGCAGGTTTGATTTCTGTCTGCCATGCGGCTTAGCTGGCTGCTCCAGCTTCCAGCGACTGCAAATGACGCAGCAGGTAGGCAGCGTGACCCGAAGCCTCGGTCTATCATGCATCGTAGCGCCATCAATCAAGCCTAGCCGCCTGCTGACATGCCTTTCTATGGTGACCATAGAAGACCTTCATGGCGTTGCTAGGTAAAATTAATTTGACATGGTCATGGGTAGATAGCTAATATCTATTGCGCTCCGCGCAATAGATATTAGCTATCTACCCATGACCAGTTATAATCCCTTATAAATCAATGTCTTACCTGGATGGCAACACCCTTCCACGCCCTGCCTAGTCTTACAGTCTGAGCCTGCGCCCGCTAAGATTCACCCTGTACGGATGTCTTCCGTACAGGAGGCCTGGGTGCGAAGGTCCACAATGGACATACCATCGACTCAAAGCCTTCTAGTATCAGGGTTTGCTAAATATCAAGGTGGATGTCATGAGTGCCGTTAAACGTATAGATATACGCATGGATGCTGAAACAAGGCAGCTTGCCGAAAGGGCATCTGCGGCATCAGGCCGCACTATGACCCAGTATCTAACTCAACTAATTAGAGAAGATGCGCCCAAAATACTTGAAGAGGTGGCAAATATAAGGCTAACCAACGATCAGTTTGATAATTTTATGCGAGTGTGTTCCCAAGAGGAACCTATCAGTGATAAAATCAGAAGAACTGCTAGCAGGTTAGATAAGGAAGGCTTCTAGTTAATGGCCCTGCATCATTGCTTTGTCGCAGCAAATAAGACCCAGCAAGCTCTTTCAGAATTTGACTGCGGCAAAGATGAAATGAACTCATTTATTAGTAGGTTTGCTTGCAAGCATATGGGGCTAGGGCTCAGTACAACCTGGGTCCTACCCGACACCCCAGCAGGGATGATACCAGGAAATGGGAATCGTTCTCCCATTGCCGCTTACTTCACCCTTTCTCAAAATACAGTAGATAAAGAGTCGCTTCCCGTAACACAAAGCCTTCCTCGATATCCAATACCTACAGTGTTATTAGCCAGGCTTGCTGTTGACATTAAATACCAAGGCCAAGGGATAGGCGGGAAAACCTTAATCACATCTCTTAGAAAAGCTTGTGAGCTATGCGATATGGGTCTTCCTGCATATGGCCTGGTCTTGGATGTATTGGATGATAATGCCATGAGCTTTTATCAAAGCTATGGTATTTTTCACCCTTTAAATGACAATCCAAGACGGCTATTTGTTGGTATGAAAACCATAAGACAAATTTAACAATACAATAATTTCAGAGTGGTATAACCCCTGTCACGCATAAGCCTTCTTCTATCCCCTCAGTTGGACACAGTGATGCAATCAGCCATCTAGCCTTGGCATGACTGCCAGATTGAAGCACTCTGCAAAGAAAACGAAGGTTTTCCTTCTATCGGTGGGGGCTGTTATGGTCGAACGGAAAGGATGCAGTGCTGCTGATGTTCAGCGGGCGGCTATAGAGCTATTTGAAGGCAACCGCGTAGCAGCGAACCACTGGCTGCACCAAGAGGCTGTGGGGCTTGGAGGGAAGCGCCCCATCGATGTCATGGAGAGGGATCCTCAGCAGGTGCTGGACCTGATCGGCCGTCTCGAGCATGGGGTGTTCACCTGATCCGAGCCTGGTCCTGGTGATGCCATGGCTGAGCTTGGGGCTACGAGAAGAGACCACGAGGACGATACGGCCACTCGGAGAGGTAATGCATGATCATCGGCTACGCCCGCGTCAGCACTCAGGACCAGAACCCCCAGTTGCAGCGTGACGCTCTCGAGGAGGCCGGCTGTGAGCAGGTCTTCGAGGAGCGTGTCACCGGTACCAAGCGAGAGCGCCCCGAGCTGCAGGCCTGCCTGCGCACCCTGCGCGATGGCGACACCCTGGTGGTGTGGAAGCTCGACCGCCTGGCCCGCTCGCTCAAGGACCTGGTGGAGCTGATCCACGAGCTGGATGACCGTGGTGTGGGCTTCCGGTCGCTGACCGAGGCGATCGACACCACCAATGCCGGCGGCAAGCTGGTGTTCCATATTTTCGGCGCCCTGGCGGAGTTCGAGCACAGCCTGATTCGCGAACGCACCTTGGCGGGCCTGGCTGCGGCGCGTGCCCGCGGTCGTAAGGGAGGTCGCCGTCCTGTCATGTCAGTGGCAGACGTGCGCAAGGCGGCGGCAATGCTGGCTGATCCTGAGATCACCAAGACCGAGGTGGCCAAGCATTTCGGCGTTAGCCGGGTGACACTGAATGCCTCATTGGAAAGGGAGGGGCTGAGTAAAGCGGTAAACCATCGTGAGATAGAGGAGGTCTGATCGTGGCCGAGAAGCTTTTCGCATATACTCAAATGAGTTTTTAAATTAAAACTCATTTGAGTATATGCGCATCGGGCACTCTCCGGCGGTATCTGACTATCCCTCTCGCATGCCAGGCGCCACAGGGCTTCGTCGCCACACAGTGAAGCTCTGGTGGGGCCACCGCATCGCTCTCTCTGAGAATGCAGGGAGGAGGGAACTGTAGGATTTGACAGTAGTCCCAATATGGGACACGATGCCTCCATCAAGGAGGCTGCATGAGAATCATATCGACGAAAACCCTAAGGGATTTCTGGAGGCAGCATCCTGACGCCAAGGGCCCGCTGGAGGCCTGGGTCGATGAAGTGAAGCACTCGCAGTGGCAGAGCACGCATGACATCAAGGAGCGGTACCCAAGAGCCAGCGTACTGGGCAACAAGCGCGTCGTATTTGACATCAAGGGCAACGACTACCGGCTCATTGTGAGCGTTGCTTACCGGTTTGGCGCGGTCTACATCAAGTTCGTCGGTACCCACGCCGAGTATGACAAGGTGGATGCCGAGACAGTTGAAATGGAGTGAGCCTATGAACATTCGCCCGATTCGCACCGAGAGCGACTATCAGGCTGTGCTGCGTGAAGTATCCGCATACTTCGACAATGAGCCTGAGCCCGGCACCGAGGACGGCGACCGCTTCGAGATTCTGCTGACCCTGGTCGAGGCCTACGAAGCGAAGCAATTTCCCGTGGACCTGCCGGATCCCATTGAAGCCATCAGGTTCCGCATGGATCAGGAGGGGCTAACGGCCAAGGATCTGGAGCCGGCTATTGGTAAGCGCAATCGTGTCTACGAGGTTCTCAACGGCAAGCGCAACCTGACTCTGGCCATGGTGTGGAAGCTCCATGAAATGTTTGGGATCCCGGCAGAGAGCCTGATCAAGCCTCCTCGCCATACGGAGATTGCCTGATTCGCCTTCTATTCTGGGCATCGACAGGCCGCCCATCGAGGCGGCTTGCTTTTCACGGCGTTAACTCAAAAACGCAAATAATGCTATGATGCTATGAGTATAGAATCAAATACTCATGGAGGGCCTATGCACGTCATCGCGGTACTCAATCAGAAGGGTGGCTCGGGGAAGACCACAATAGCGACCCATCTGGCACGTGCCCTCCAGCTGGAGGGGAAAGAGGTGCTACTGGTGGATTCCGATCCTCAAGGTAGCGCGAGGGACTGGGCGGCTGTCAGAGAAGATCAGCCCGTCACGGTGGTGGGGATCGATCGCCCAACAATAGGGCGTGACTTGAAGAGCGTGGCCCGCCAGGAGTTCGTCGTCATCGATGGGGCTCCTCAGGCGGCTGACTTGGCTGTGTCTGCCATCAAGGCAGCTGACTTCGTCCTGATTCCTGTCCAACCCAGCCCTTATGACATCTGGGCTACGGCAGAGCTGGTGGACCTGGTGAAGCAGCGCATCGAGGTGACGGATGGGGCTCTTCAAGCAGCCTTTGTGGTGTCGAGGGCGATCAAGGGTACGCGGATCGGCTCCGAGGTTGCTGAAGCACTGCACGGCTACGATCTGCCGGTACTAGAGTCGCGCATTACGCAGCGAGTTAGCTATCCCGGGACCGCTGCAGCAGGGACCACGGTGTTGGACAGCGAGCCTAATGGTGACGCGGCCGCAGAAGTGCGTGCCCTGGCTGCTGAAATCACACAAAAACTCATTTGAAGCAATGGGGATATGAGTAAATGAGCTCAACGAAAGGTACACTGAGCGCTGGGCGCCCGAGTATGAAGGCTAGTGACAAGAGGAAAGCGGCGACCTTAGCTAGCTTGAGCGATGAGCAGCCAAAGAAGCGGGTCAACTTCGAGCTGTCGGCTGACCAGCATGCCAAGCTGAAGATCTATGCGGCTCGACAGGGTAAGACGGTGAAGGAGCTACTCACCGAGTACATACGAAGCCTGCCTGATGAGTGATTATCGAGCAGGCAATCAAAGGATTATGAGCTCTCGGGGTGTAAGCCACAGGACCTCTCAGTCATGTAACTATACAAGACAATGATTTACATGAAAAATTTCCCATCGAAGGCGAGGTGATGGACTGGACGAATGGGAAAAATGAGGGTAAAAAATGAGGACTCGCCGATAAGGCGGAAAAGCAAAACGCCCTCGAACCCGGCTGATCTTGGCGGAGAAGCGGGAACGAGGGCGCCACATAACGTGTGAGGGGATTATGGCCCACTCAGAACCTATCTGCCAAGTGGTGCAGGACTCCACGCTAAATCGCGTTTTCCTGCATCGTCTACGCTGCTCTGCTCAGAGGTGGCTGGGAGAGCGTATCAAGCTAAGCCTCAGCTCCATGGTGCCCTGCGCTTCCTGCACCTCGAGTACACCGTCAACACCAAGATTGGATCGTGATCGGCGGCGAGGCGAGGCATGAGCGAAGATCGACAGACATCTATCGTGGAGAATGCTCGAGCAGGGGAGGCCTGGACAGAGGCTGCATCACCAAGCCTTGGTAAAAGCAAGCGTTCCACATTGGCTCCTGAGCGCCATTCTCAGCGCGATTTTTTCATCGCAGACATCCTGGATGCGAGCCCAAAAGATGATACGGCAAGCATGGAGCACCCTCTATTCGCTCTACGCTCTGGTGACCGGAAGGTTAGGTATTACCAACACGGTGAAGCTACGATGGAGGTCAGGCCTGGCATCAAGGGTTTGGCAACAATCCACGATAAGGACGTGTGGATCTACTGCATAAGTCAGCTTATGGAAGCTATAAACAGGGGGCGTGAAGACGTGAGTCGAACGGTAAGGTTTACGGCTTACGATTTTATGATCACGACTAATAGACGTACTGACGGTGATAGCTATAAGCGAATGGGAGAAGCATTGGAGCGTCTCTCTGAATCCCGCATAGTGACCAATATAGAAACGGATGGGAGACGTGAGCGGGCAGGCTTTGGACTGATCGATTCGTGGCACGTCATAGAGCGCAGCCATGATAATCGGATGGTTGCTGTCGAAGTTACACTGCCGGACTGGTTATATCGCTCAGTGACAGCCAAGCATGTTCTGACTTTGAGTCGCGATTACTTTCGGCTTCGCAAACCTCTCGATCGACGTATCTACGAGCTAGCTCGTAAGCACTGTGGCAACCAACCTAAATGGCATGTCACGATAGCTACCCTCCATGTAAAGAGTGGGAGCCAAGATAAGCTTTATAAATTCCGGGCTGCTATGAAGGCCTTAGCTGCTACGAATGAGCTCCCAGACTACCGCATAGCCTTCAGTGCAGAGAAGGATATGATGACCTTCTACGCTAGGGGAGCTAAGGGTGGTAGAGCACAAATGCTTGATTTATTAAAGGCTTAGCCAAGGCCCCATCCATAGAACCACGTATCATTCATCCCTAAAACCACGTGCCGGTGAGGTATCGTGGTTTTAGGGATGTCTGGCCTGTGGATTGGCACGTGGTTTTAGGGATG
>NZ_JARWAM010000033.1:0-13920 GCF_031451695.1 Franzmannia qiaohouensis | reverse complement strand
TGGTCGGTAAAGCAGGGAGGGTACCGGCGCTGGCCCTCCTGCTTCTACCGGGTGGTCCAAAGTGCTGCGGTTATTCTATGAATCTAGGATCCAGAATTTGATTGCCTCGCGCAGATTGAAGTCAGGCGAAAAGCTGGCCACGGAACGCGAACTCTCCGCCACATTGAACGTCGGCCGAGGCGCCGTTAGAGAAGGAATAAAACTTCTCGCCGCCTTGGATATCGTTGAGGTTCGTCAAGGCTCTGGCACCTTTGTAAAAAAGGATCAGAGCCTTGTATTGCTTGATGCATCTCACCTTGGCTCAGAGGAGCGGCGGGAAATGCTCGCTCAGGCTCATCAAACGCGAAAAATAATTGACTGTGCAGTAGCTGAACTAGCCGCACTCTCCGTCTCAGAGGAATCGTTGATAAAAATTCGTGACTATTTAGAGGATTCCGATAGAGAACCTATGTTAACTCGTCTGGCTTGCTCCATTGACTTGACATTCGAATCAATGCTCGGTGATGCAACAGGTAACGCATACCTGCGTGCAGTTCAAAAAGAAGCTCACCGTTATTTTCAAACCGCTTGGGAAAGCACCGGCTATATGCCACGCCCCGCTGAAGAACGGAGCCAGCAGCACTGGGCCATTTATAATGAACTTGCTGCGCGCAATTCTAAAGGCGCCAAAGCAATGATGGAAGCCCACCTGAATCTCCGCACTATTGAGAAAGAGCCTAACGATCGCTAGAAGTTACACGCACGCAATCCATCAACAAGGAGAAAATAGATAATAAAGCACGACACGCTAAGCCACTCATGACCATAACAGGAAATAAAAATGACATCATGTAAGCATTACTTAAATGGCACAGCCGTAGCAATTATTGCAGCAACTGCGACACTCGCTACAGCAGCAGAAGCAAGGACAATTACTGTAGGCACTGTTCTAAATGCTAGAGACATCAGTACTCAGTCGATGGAGCACTGGGGAGAACTTCTTACGGAAAAGACCGATGGCAGGATCTCTGTCAACATTATCCCTGGCGGGACACTTGGTGGCGACCGCGAGCACCTACAGCAACTCTCCTCTGGCGAGATCGACATAAATCTTTCCGCACCGGTCATGCTGCAGCATGTTGCGCCAGAGTACCAGTGCTTGGAAGCCGAGTATATCTATGAAAGCGAGGATCATGGGTTTGCAGTATGGCGAGGTGATATCGGAGAAGAGATATCGCAAAAAATCCGCGAGGAATATGGTATAGAATTAATTGGTATAGGCCGCAGAGGGGCCCGCCATGTTACCGCCAACAAAGCGATTGAAAAGCCTGAGGACTTGGAAGGCCTACGTTTCAGGGTTACTAATAACCTAAGAGCAGAAGTATTCGGTGCGTTTGGCGCCCAGCCAGCACCGCTACCTCTATCAGAACTTTACGGAGCACTTCGCCAAGGTGTTTTTGATGCCCAGGAAAACCCATTAGCAACTATTCATAGCTTCCGGTTTCACGAAGTACAAAGCCATATCAATCTAACTGAACATGTCTGGACCTATAACTTGGTTGCAGTCAATAGCGATTTTTATGAAAACCTCGGCGATGACCGAGAAGTTATTCAAGAAACATTGAATGATGCTATGGAATGGCTGTATGAAGCAGTAGAAAATGACAACCAACGTATTCGTGAGGACATTGAGTCATCTGGAAGTGCCGTATTTATTGAGCCGGACGTTGCTGCATTCCGTGAAATTGCTCGTCCTATACTGCAATCCTATGCAGATGAAAACTGCCGGCCGGGTCTTCTAGAAGACGTCGACAACACACTCAACGGTATGAACTGAGCCTATGAACAAGGTCAGCAGCTTCTTAGCAGCTGCCTGGCTAGGCATTGCCGTGACCTTACTGTCAATAACAGTGGTCACGGTCCTGGCTCAGGTGATTACACGCTATATATTGGGCATACCTCTGCCTTGGACGGAGGAAGTATCGCGACTTTCATTAGTTTGTTCAGTATATGCTGGCACAGTGCCAGCATATCTCCGAGGGGAACATATCGTTGTTGACTTTTTTGCACGCCAGCTTCCAAATCGTATTATGTTGGTATATGTCATGTTTCTCAAAGCAATAACTTGTAGTGTAATAGGTTACATTGCATGGGGGGCTTACCTGCAGATGCACGCCACCACTAACATGATGCTGATTGCACTGCCCAAAGTGTCTATTTCGCTAGTATATGGTTTACAGTTCCTGGCACTGACATCCCTCGTACTAGTGATTATTCTTACATGGAATAGGGTAGAGACATACTTACCCGATCCCAAGGAGCCAGAAGAGTTATGACACCTATTCTACTTACTCTGGCTGTATTGACGTTCATCATGATTGGTGTGATGGTCGCGGTTGCAGCAGGTCTAGCCGCGATTATTGGTGGTACGCTCGTATTCGGCGATCCTTTTGGCACGCGAATCCCGATGATGATCAGTAGGCTATCTATTGATCGCATTGATAATTTTCTATTACTTGCTATACCCTTTTTCATTTTAGCCGGTCGTCTCATGAATACCGGCGGCGTGACTGAGCGCCTCTTCGCTTTCATTGCTACTTTAATGCGGCCGCTGCGTGGTGGACTAGGACATGCCAATGTGATGGCCAGCTTTGTATTTGCGGGAATGTCAGGATCCGCAACAGCGGATGTCGCAGGATTGGGGGCGGTTGAGATGAAAGCGATGCGTGCCAACCACTACCCCGAATCCTTCAGTGCGGGGGTGACAGCGGCCACATCGCTACTTGGGCCGGTATTACCACCGTCCATTGTACTCATTGCATACGCCGTACAAGCCGAGCAGTCCGTTGCCACCCTGTTTCTTGCGGCCATCGTGCCAGGCATCATGCTCGCTTTGGCGTTTATGGCATGGGTAGCGCTCCAAAGTATTCGACACAACCTGCCCCGAGGCGACATGCCAAGCATCAAAGAATTGAGGCGAACCGGGCTCCACGCTTTCTTACCTATACTTACTCCAGGCATTATTCTAGTAGGTATATATGCAGGTATTTTTACTCCAACCGAAGCTGCCGCAATCGCCGTTTTGTATGCATTCACTCTCACAAAATTTGTCTATCGGGAATTGACATGGAATGAACTTATCGATCAGCTGAAGGGTACGGCTTTAGATACTGCCACACTCATGTTCATTATTGCCATGACCTCTGCATTCGGCGTCATTGCGTTACGACTAGGGTTACCACAAGCACTAGTTTCTACAGTACTAGGAATTTCTCACAATCCCACGATTGTACTTTACCTATTGCTCGTAGTATGGGTCATTATAGGCTGTTTCATGGCCCAGACACCGGCGATCATAATACTTACGCCAATACTTCTACCCGTTGCACAGCAAGTGGGCATCGACCTAATTCACTTCGGTATTGTCATGGCAATGGGTTTGACGATTGGTCTACTAACGCCTCCCGTCGGAATGGTACTTTATGCACTCAACAAAGTAGCATACGTCCCGCTGGGCACACTATTTCGGGTAAGTTTCCCGTATGTTCTCATCGCCTTAAGCGTAATATGCCTTCTGGTCATGTTTCCTGGCCTCGTAACAGCACTGCCCTACGGACTGGGCTTATAATCACTATAGGGGATATCAAATGAAAGTAGAAAAAGCTCGCCCACGCCGCGTAGGCCAATTCTTGTTTGCTGAAATCACAGCATCAAATGGACATGTGGGATATGGTGAAAGTGGTGCCTGGGGACATCTAGAAGCCTCAGAGGCGGCGCTTCAGAAATTCTGTGACTATTTGATTGGCAAAGACCCACGCCGCATAGAGCAACACTGGCACATGATGTATCGCTTCTCACACTTCAATGGCGCCGCGGTTGGTGGCGCGATATCAGCCATTGATATTGCGTTATGGGATCTCAAGGCAAAGTCATACGATGTACCAGTCTATGAACTACTCGGCGGTAAAGTGCGTGACAAGCTCCGTGTCTATGCTCACGTTTACTCACGCTCCGTCGAAGAGGTTACACACCATGCTGCAGAAAAAGCCGCAGCAGGGTTCACCGCCATCGGACATCTTAATCCATTTCTCGATGAACCCGAGGACAAACCATTCTTCTCAACTCATGCGGGCTTGATCGATATGGGCATCAACACCGTACGCTCTGTTCGTGAAGCAGTGGGCCCCAACGTAGACCTTAATCTGGAACTCCACCGCCGCCTGACTCCAGCAGAAGCTATCAGTTTTGCCGAGGCCGCTACTGAATATCGACCTGCGTGGCTAGAAGATCCCATTCGTCCCGAAAATATTGACGCGATGGCAGAAGTGGCTAAACGTACTTCAATCCCAATTGCAACGGGTGAACGCTACCACAACATCTACCAATTCAAGATGGCCATTGAGCGTCGCGCCCTTTCATTTGCCAGAGTCTCGGTTGGTATTTGTGGAGGTATTACGGCAGCACTCAAGATCGCTGCCATCGCAGAAGCAAATGACGTCCAGGTAGCACCGCATAACCCTATTTCGCCTATCGGTGTTGCAGCCTGCTCGGCAATTGGCTTTAGCCGCCCCGGCGTCTGGATTCAGGAATATCCTACTGGACATGAAGCTTATGTAATGGAAACCACACCAAAACTCCTTGGACAAAATATCATCGATGGCGACTTGGTGGTCGAGGATGGCTTCTTATTATGCCCTGAGTCACCAGGTATCGGCGTAGGACTACGCTCAGATGCGGAATCGATCCGGCCACCAATCAGCAAAGAAGTTCGCATGCGCCGCCACCTTGATGGGAGCTTGGTTGACCAATAGCAACCAACCCCATCGCGATTGAAATCGCTCCTACATTGGCTTTGGCGCCGCCCCCATGTGGGAGCGAATTCATTCGCGATACGCGATACTCGGCGCTATATCCTGAGAAGGTCATCCACCGTTGGCGACCAGGTGTCCCCTGCCAAGCTCTGCTACTCGCGTGACCCCCAGCAGAGCCATGTCACGGGACACTTCCTGCTTGAGCAGCTCGAGGGCATGCGCCACGCCGCTCTCCCCGGCATAGGCTGCCGCGTAGTTGATGGGACGGCCGATGAACACGAATGAGGCGCCCAGCGCCAACGCCTTGAGCACGTCCGTGCCACGCCGGAAACCGCTGTCGACCATCACCGGAAGATTGCCAACGGCCTCTACTACTGCCGGCAGCGCGCGCAGCGTTGCGACAGTACTATCGAGTTGGCGGCCGCCATGATTGGATACGATGATGCCATCCACGCCCAGCCGCTGCGCCTTGCGGGCATCCTCGGGGTGCAGGATCCCCTTGACGATCAGGTAGTCGGGCCATAGCTCGCGCACCCGCTTAAGCACCTCCCAGTCGAGATGGCTACGCCCCGAAAAGTCACGATTGACGTCTTTCGCGATCACCGGGATACCGCGAGAGGCATAGTTGTTTTCGAAATGCGGCATCCCATGGCGTAGCAGCGTGCGCATGAAGGTACCGAACAGCCAGCGAGGGCGTATCAGGCCGTCCCAGGCCAACCGCAGGCTGGGTCGAAGCGGTGAGGAGAAACCACAGCGCCGGTTGTTATCGCTATTCGGCGGTACCGGGTAGTCGATCGTGATCACCAGATGCTTGAAGCCGCTACGTCTGACCCGCGCGATCAGCGCTTCTATTGCCGGCATATCCCCTGGCAGGTAGGCCTGAAACCAATCGCTAGCCCCGTGTTCCGCCACCTCCTCCATGGGAATCAGCGAAGTGCCGCTGAGAATCATGGGTAGCTTGGCCGCAGCGGCGGCGCGCGCCTGCACGATATCGCCGCGGTAGGCCGACAGGGCGCTGAGACCCATCGGCGCAATGCCAAAAGGAGCGGCGTAGTGGCGACCAAAGAGCTCGGTCTCGCTTGACACTCGAGATACGTCAACTAGGCCGCGAGGTATGAAACTCAAGTCTTCGAAGGCGCGACGATTGGCCTTGAAGCTTCCACCCTCCTCCGCCGCATTCGCGACATAGCCAAATAGCGGCCGCGGCAAGTACCGCTGTGCGGCTCGCTCGAAGTCATGGAGGTTACGGATCTTGGCAAGACGCTTCACGGTTGTTCCCGGGCAGGTGTCATGGCTAACGCCTCGAAATTGACGCCATTAGGAGGCGCCTGGCCCTGCAGAGCAAGCACGATATTGTCCACGGCAAGCTGCGCCATCGCCGCACGTGTCTCATGGGTCGCCGAGCCGATATGCGGCAGCAGCACCACCTGCGGCAACGCCAGCAAGGGAGACGTAGCAGGCAGCGGCTCCTGCTCGAAGACATCCAGCCCCGCACCGGCAATCTCGCCCTCCTGGAGCGCCGTGATCATGGCCGCTTCATCGACTACCGGCCCCCGAGCGATATTGACGAAGATCGCCGAGCGCTTCATCTGGCGAAAGGCATCGGCACCGATCAGATGCCGCGTCGAATCCGTTAGCGGCACCGTCACGCAGACAATATCGGCGCAGGCCAGCAATTCCTCGAACGAGCAGCAACGGGCGCCTAGCTCAGCGTCGAGAACAGGCTTGGGCGAAGCGTTGCTGTAGATTACCGGCATCCCGAAGCCCAGCGCGCCACGCCTTGCCACGGCAGCCCCAATACGCCCCATACCCACCATGCCAAGCGTTTTGCCGTGGACATCGCGCCCGAACTGGGCCTCATCGACATGCGCTTGCCACTGCCCCTCACGCACGAAGCGATCCAACTCCGGCACGCGACGCGCGGTAGCCATGATCAGCGCAAAGCCGGTATCGGCCGTCGTCTCGGTCAAGACATCGGGCGTGTTGCAAAGCACAATGCCGCGGCGGCTCATGTCATCAACGGGAAAGTTGTCGTAACCCACCGAGATCGTCGCCACCACCTCCAGATGGGGAGCCGCATCCAGGAGCGCCGGCGTGACGGAGAGCTTGCCCCCTATCAAGCCATGCGCACGAGCCACGGCCGCGTGGTACTCGTCGAGATTATCGTCGTCGAGATGCGGAAAGTAATCGACGTGAAACTTGCCCTCTAACTGCTTCAAATGCTCAGCATGCAGCCGTCGCACCGCCACGATCCGTTTCTTCATTGTCATCTCCTGTCGCGTGTCGTGCGGCGTTAGCTCATGATGCCGATATGCCAAGGCACGAATTCATTATCGCCAAGGCCCAGAAGCTCGCTTTTGGAGCGCTGTCCCGATGCCGTGGCCAGCATCAGCTCGAAGATGCGCTGGCCCATAGCCTCCATATCGCAGGTGCCGTCGATGATCTCGCCGCAGTTGATATCCATATCGTCGGCCAACCGCTCGTACATCGAGGTGTTGGTCGCCAGCTTGATGGTGGGCGACGGCTTGGCGCCGAACATCGAGCCGCGCCCGGTCGTGAAGGCCACCAGGTTGGCGCCCCCAGCAATCTGGCCGGTAATCGACACCGGGTCGTAGCCCGGTGTATCCATGAAGACCAGCCCCTTGGCGGTCACCGGCTCGGCATAGCGGTATACCGCCATCAACGGGCCAGTGCCCCCCTTCATGGAGGAGCCCAGCGACTTCTCGAAGATATTCGCCAGGCCGCCGACCTGGTTGCCGGGGCTCACCTTGCCGTTGATCTGCACATCGCGGCCCACCGAATACTCCTCTTTCCACCAGCGCACACGCTCGACGAGCTTTTCGCCCACCTCACGGCTCGCCGCGCGGCGCGTGAGGGTATGTTCCACACCGTAGATTTCCGGGGTTTCGGAGAGAATGGCGGTCCCGCCATGGCGTGCCAGAATGTCCACCGCACGGCCCAGCGCCGGATTGGCGGTGATCGACGAGAAGCCGTCAGAACCGCCGCACTGAAGCCCAACGGTCAAGTGGGCGGCAGAGACCGGCTGGCGCTCGACGCGATTGGCCTCGGGTAACAATGCCTGGACAGCCTCCACGCAAGCCTGGATGGTCTTGGTCGTGCCCCCCATCGCCTGCATGGTAAACGTCTGCAGGCGCCCTCCGGCATCGAGCCCCTCGTCCTCCAACAGCCCATTGATCTGATTGCGCTCGCAGCCCAGTCCAACGATCAGCACGGCGGCAAAATTGGCATGCCTGGCATAGCCGGCAATGGTCCGACGCAGCAGGGCCATCGGCTCGCCGGTCATCTCCATCCCGCATCCCAGGGAGTGAGGAAAGGCGACCACCCCATCAACGTTAGGGAAGTCTGCCAAGCGCTCCTCCGTGAACCAGTCGGCGACCTTGCGCGCCACGGTGGCCGAGCAGTTCACGGTGGACAGAATGGCAACATAGTTGCGCGTAGCGACCTGGCCATTGGCGCGCACGATGCCCTGGAAGGTGGCTACTTCATTCGCGGGTACCGCAGTGACGGGGACATACCCCTCGGCATGACGATAGTCGCGATCGAACTCCTCGAACGCCACATTATGGCTATGCACCATATCCCCGGCCGAAATGTCACGCGAGGCAAAGCCTATCGGCACGTTGTACTTCAGGATCGCTTCGCCCTGCTGGATCTCACGCGTCGCCAGTTTATATCCAGCGGGGATTTGGGCACGGCTGGTAACCTTCTCCTCGGCTAACGCCATGCCCAGGGCGACCTCCTGGCGAGCCACCACCACGTTGTCACTCGGATGCAGGCGGATGGTAAGACCGGAAACGTGCTTGCCGGTGTGCTGAACTTGCGCTGTCATGTGTCATGGTTCTCACGCTGGCGCTCACCCAATGGCGGACCCAAGGGCGAGCGGGATGGTTCGGGTGGTAATCCGTTCAGGCTGTGCGGCCTGGCATGTCGAATCCCGCCATGTCCAGGGCACTGGACAGTGCCTTGCGCTGCTCGGCATCCAACTCGACCAGCGGCGGCCGCAGTTGATGCCAGGCGTCATCATCGCCATACAGCGCAGTCGCCGACTTGAGCGCTGGAATCATGGGAAATTGCTCGAATACCCCCCGCAGCGCGGAAAGGGCTTGCTGCTGCTGCTCGGCATCGGCGCTCTGCCAATCCCTGGCCAGCGCGGCAATCGGGCCAGGGTTCACATTGGCAGTGGCACTGATGCAGCCTGCCCCGCCGGCCCTCAGGTTCTGCAGCAGGAAATGCTCGCTGCCGGCATAGATATCGATCTCCTCGCCAAAGGCCTCGATCAACGCCTGGGTATTGGACCAGTCGCCGGAGCTATCCTTGATACCCGCAATGGTGTCGGGATAAGCCTTCAGCAGTCGCTCAACCAGCGCCAGGCTCAACGGTACCTGGGAGACCGGCGGGATATGGTAGAGATAGACCCTGAGCGCCGCGGATCCCACACGCTCGATAACCTCGGAAAAATAGCGAAACAGCCCCTCGTCCGAGACCCCCTTGTAGTAAAACGCCGGCAACATCAGCACACCCGCACAGCCATGCTCGACCGCACTGCGCGTCAATTCGACGCTGTCGCCAATCGCGCAGTGGCCGGTGCCAGGCATCATCCGCGCAGCGGGTATACCGGCCGCTACCAGAGCGTCGAGCAGGCCGCGCTTTTCCGACACGCTCAATGAGGTGGCCTCAGAGTTGGTGCCAAAGATCGCCAGGCCAACGTCGTTGCCGAGCAACCACCTGCAGTGCTTGGCAAAGCGGTCGGCATCCGGCTCGAGGTCAGGGCCGAATGGCGTAATCACCGGGGACCAGACTTGCCCAGCGCGATGCAATCGATTCATACGTCTCTCCTGCTGAAGTGGGTCACTGCCAATCATCAACAGCGAAGCGTGCCAACGCATCGGCATCGAAATCGAAGCCCAGGCCCGGCGAGGTGGGCAGCATGAGGCGGCCATTGTCACAGCGGAGCTGGGTATCGATCAGGCGGCGGAAGTTGAGCACCTGGTCGTCGGCGAAATACTCGACCATGGGCGCATTCGGCGTCGATGCGACCAGATGCACATGCAGATCGTGGAACCAGTGCGGGAAGACCTCGACGCCATAGCTAGCCGCCGTGGCCGCAATACGGCGAAACTCGGTAATCCCGCCGCATACCGCCGCATCGGTCTGGAGGATCATGGCCGCCTCCTTGTCCAGCAGCTCCTTGAAGCGCCAGCGGCCCGCCTCGATCTCCCCGGTAGCCACCGGCACCGGCGTGCGCTCAGCCAAGCGGCGGTGGTTATCGATATCGTCGGGGCTGAATGGCTCCTCGATCCAGTAGGGATCGTAGGGCTCAGCCATGCGCATGAAGGCAAGGGCCGAGGGCAAATCGCGCCAGGCATTATTGGCATCCATCATGACCAGCACGTCCGGCCCCACCGCGTCTCTAACGGCAGCAAGACGCGCCTCCTCCTCGGCAAGGCTGTCACGCCCCACCTTGAGCTTCACCGCCTTGAAGCCGTTTGCCACGTGAGCACGCATTTCATCGGCCAGGTGCGCAGGGGTCTTGCCCTCCAGGTAATAGCCGCCGCTGGCATAGGCAGCAACGCTCTCGGTCTCGTTGGCCCCCAGCATCTTGTAGAGCGGCAGGTTGGCTGCACGGGCATTGCGGTCCCAGAGCGCCGTATCGATGATGCTGATCGCGCGCATCACCGAACCGGCGCGCCCATGCAGCAACGCCTCCTGGTACATCTCGCGCCACAGCCCTTCCACGCGGTGAGTGTCCTGCCCCATCAGCACCGGCTTGAGCAGCTCACGCACAGCGTGAGTGACCAGTCGCCCGGCATTGCTGCCGCCGTAGCAGAAACCGATGCCCTTGTGGCCGTCGTCGCCGACCACCTCGACCACGGCATAGTCACGCTTGAGCACCTGGCGATTCGAAAAGCTGGTGGGGTTGTCCAGCGGCACACTAACCGTGCGTGCCTTAACGTCAACAATCGTAGCCATCGGATGTCTCTCCTCGTTCGTAAATGATGGTGATCAGGCGGGTTTCTTGAACTTGGATGCCACCGCACCCAACAGCGGCGTGGACTGGAGGACCGAAAACGCTGCCAGCAGTAGCAGGCAAAACGCGATCGGGCTCTTGACGAAGACCATGAAGGTGCCACCGCCAATCAGCATCGACTGCTGGAAGCTGGTTTCCATCACAGGCCCCAGGATCAGCCCCACCACCATCGGTGCCGGCGACATGCCCGCCTTGATCATCCAGTAACCGAACAGACCGAAGGCAAACATCAGGCCGACATCAAAGAAGCTATTGTTGATGGCAAAAGACCCCACTACGCACAGCACGATGATGGCGCATGCCACGAACCCATCCGGCACCTTGGTCACACTGACGCAGAGCCGCGTGAACATCAGGCCGACGGCCAGCAGTGCAAAGTTGGCCACGATCACGGCCCAAATCAGGGTGTAGGTAACTTCACCGTGTTCGGTAAGCAGGTTGGGGCCAGGCAGGATCCCATGCACCATCAAGGCACCCAGAAGAATGGCCGTTGATGAGCTCCCGGGGATGCCCAGGGCAATCGTGGGGATCAACGAGCCCCCCACCACCGAGTTGTTAGCCGCCTCAGGTGCCGCCAGGCCGGCAACATCGCCCTTACCGAAGCGACTCTTATCCTTGGCGAAGCGCTTGGCTTCGTTATAAGCAAACCAACTGGCGGTATCGCCGCCGGTGCCCGGAATCAGCCCAGTGATGATCCCGATCACACCCGAGCGGCAGATATTGGGCATCAAGATCTTGATATCCTTGAGCTTTGGCAGGAGGCGGTCGGTAATCCTGTTGGCCACCCGCTTGGCGCTAAAGCCACTTTTCTCAATCAACAACAGTGCCTGGGGAATCGAGAACAGGCCGATCAAGGCGACGGTAAAGCTGATCCCGGAGAACAGGTTCATGTGCCCGAAGGTCATGCGCGGGGTACCGGTAATCAGGTCCATGCCCACGGTGCTGACCAGCAAACCGATACCACCGGATAGCAGCCCCGACACTACCGAGCCCTGGGAAAGGGAGCCGATGATGGTGATACCCAGTACGGCAACGGCAAACAGCTCGATGGGACCGAACTTCAACACCAAGATCCCCAGCAGGGGCGCGGCAACCAGCAGCGCAATACCGCTCATCAAACCGCCGCAGAACGACGCAAACAGCGAGATCCCCAGCGCCTTGCCGGCCTTGCCCTGCTGCGAAAGCGGATAGCCATCCAGCACCGTCGCCGCCGCTGCCGGTGTACCCGGCGTATTCAGAAGGATCGCCGCGATCGACCCGCCATAGGAAGCCCCGACGTAGAGCGAGGCCAACATGCTCAGCCCAGCCCCTGGGTCCATGCTGAAGGTGATCGGGAGCAATAGCGCCAACGCCATGGTGGCCGACAGCCCAGGCATGGCACCCACGAACATCCCTAACAGGGTCCCGCCGATGATCAGCAGCAGGTTCCACCATGTCAGAACATTCAAAATCCCAGCGAGCAACATGCTCGAATCCATGATTCACTCCATTATCTGTAGTGGCGCTAGAAAGAAGGCAGCGCTGGCATATTCAGGCCAAGGAAGTTGAAGAACACCAGGCCGATAACTGACAACAAGGCAGCGACACCAATGCCCGCATATCTGATACTTACGCCTCTAACGACGAATAACGCCGACGCCATGAACAGTGCTGTCGCAATGAAGTACCCCACCACGCCAATACCGTAGACATATAACAGTGCTAAGCCATAGATAATGAAGGCCTTGGCGATACCCCGTACGTTGCGCGGCTTTTCAGTATCGGCCGCAGGCCCCGCCGATGTTGCAAGCCCAAGTCTCATCCTTGACACGATCACTTCCTGCACGATCAACGCCACTGAAAGCAAACCCACTACTGTCGAGAATATAAGTGGAATCTGAGCCGCCCTCGTTGGATAACCGCTATTATTGACAAAGAAAAATATCGCCAAAAACACACCGAAGGCACCCAGCGACAGGCGACTCACATTCATATCCTAACCTCCAACTTAAGAAATCAACTATCAGGCATCGTCTTCAACGTTTGCCCATATCTCGATGAACGTTTCCTCCATGCGCTTCATCATATCCATATAATCATCGCCGGTGATGATATCGATATAGAAAGCACGCTCTTCAGCCAGCGCCAGGAACTCTTCGTTGGTGGCCAGTTCCTCGAAGGCTGCGATCAGCTCGTCGCGTGCCTGGTCAGGAATGCCCGCCGGTGCGCTATAACCGCGCGATGAGCCATTTACCACGTCGTAGCCGATCTCTCTCAGCGTCGGGGTATCGGGCAGCATGGGCAGGCGCTCTTCCGAGAACACCGCCAGCGGCCGCAGGCTATCGGCGGTGATATGGCCATAGACGATGCCCACATTGTTGAAGCTGGCGTCGATCTGTCCGCCCATTGCAGCCGTGGCCGATGGGCCATCACCGGCAAACGGGACCTTTTCAAACTTCAACCCCGTGGCATTCTCGACCATGATCGTAGAAAAATAGTCATCGCCGCCGACACCCGAGTTGCCAATGGTAATCCGGCCGGGATTCTCTTCGGCAGCTTGCAGCAAGTCCTCAATCGTTTGATACGGGCTATCGGGGTGAACCACGATAACGCCAGGGTCGGTTACCACATTGGCGATAGGCGTCAGTTGATCAATGTTGTAATTGATGGATTCATTGATGATGTAGTTTGTCATCAACATCGGCGTATTGGTAATACTAATGACAGAGCCATCTTTCGGCGACTGGTTACCCAGGCGAGTCCAGGCGATGGCGCCTGCTGCACCGGGGATATATTCATTGACGAAGTTCACACCAAGGATATCTCGCAGAAACGGCTGAGCAAGTTGGGCCAGCGCATCGCTGCCGCCGCCCGCCTGGAAACCTTGAAGAACGCGAACTTCATCAGTTACGGAGTACTCTGCGCTTGCCGACAGAGGAATTGCGGCTGTCAGTGCAACCAGAGAGAGCGTGGCTGGCAATAATAATTTTTTCATCAACCCATACCTTTGTTTCCTGAATTCAAGTAATAAGCGCAGCACCTGCGGTGTTGAGGGCTCCTGAGTATTCACCCAAAAACACCTGTGCCGGTGTCCGGTAACCA
>NZ_JARWAM010000032.1:0-15765 GCF_031451695.1 Franzmannia qiaohouensis | reverse complement strand
TCTCACCCCGGCCATGGCGAATCGGGCTTGCACAACGGGACGGGTCCATATAAGCGAATTCATTCGCGATTGCAGCGCGCAGCGCTGCCGGTTCACACCTCGGCGCTACTCCTTTATCACCCGGTTGACTTCTTCCAGGCTGGTAATCCCCTGCATCACCTTGAGCAGGCCGCTGCGGCGCAGGTCCGGATGGCCTTCGCGGCGCGCCTGTTCGTCGAGCTCCAGGGCGTTGCCGTTACGCATGATCAGCTGGCTGATCGCCTCGGAAACCGGCACCACCTCATAGATCCCCACCCGGCCCTTGTAGCCCAGGGTGCACTTGCGGCAGCCCACCGGGTGGTAGATCGTCGCCTGGGCGATCTCCTCGTCGCTGAAGCCCTCCTCGCGCAGCGCGGCGGCGGGAATCTCCGCCGGCTCCTTGCACAGCGCGCAGAGCTTGCGCGCCAGCCGCTGGGCGATGATCAGGCTCACCGAGCTGGCGATATTGAACGCCGCTACGCCCATGTTGGAGAGTCGTGTGAGGGTCTCGGCGGCGGAGTTGGTGTGCACCGTGGAGAGCACCAGGTGGCCGGTTTGCGAGGCCTTGACGGCGATTTCAGCGGTCTCCAGATCGCGGATCTCGCCGACCATGACGATATCCGGGTCCTGGCGCAGGAAGGCGCGCAGGGCGCTGGCGAAGTCGAGGCCGATCTTGGTGTGCACGTTGACCTGGTTGACCCCCGGTACCTTGAGCTCCACCGGATCCTCGGCGGTGGAGATATTGCGCTCGGTGGTGTTGAGGATATTGATCCCGGTGTACAGCGTTACCGTCTTGCCGCTGCCGGTGGGGCCGGTAACCAGGATCATGCCCTGGGGCTCGGCCAGCGCCGCTTCGTAGAGCTCGCGCTGCTGCGGTGTGAAGCCCAGTGCATCGATGCCGAGCTGCGCCGAGGCGGGGTCGAGAATACGCAGCACGATCTTCTCGCCGTACACGGTGGGCAGCGAGTTGACGCGAAAGTCGATGGAGCGCTGCTTGGAAAGGCGCAGCTTGATGGCGCCATCCTGGGGCAGGCGCCGCTCGGAGATATCGAGGCGCGCCATGACCTTGAGGCGTGCGGCGATCCTGGTGCGCATGCCGAACGGCGGCCGGGCCGCTTCCAGCAGGATGCCGTCTATGCGCAGGCGGATGCGATAGCTCGACTCGTACGGCTCGAAGTGAATGTCCGAGGCGCCGCGCTTGATGGCGTCGAGCAGGATCTTGTTGACGAAGCGCACCACCGGGGCGTCGTCGCTGCTGGCGGTGACGGCGCTGTCGTCGGCGGGGTCATACTCGTCGTAGGCGAGCCCCTCCAGCGCCTGGTCGGCGTCGTCGAGGCCTTCCATCATGTCGTCCTGGCCGACCTGGCTGAGGTAGTTCTCCAGCGCCGGGGCCAGCTGGTCGAGGGGGGCCAGCACGCCCTCCACCGAAATGCCCAGGGCAAACTGCAGCTCGTCGAGCTTGGCCAGGCTCGAAGGGTAGGGCACCGCCACCGTCACGCCGTGGTCGCTGCGGGTCAGCGGCATCACGCCGAGCTTGCGCAGCAGCGCTTCGGGCATCTCGCCGGCCGCTGGCAGGCTGTCGAGACGCAGGGCGTCGAGGTCGAGCAGCGGCAGGCCATACTCCCAGGCCGCGGCCATCGCCGCCTGGCGGGGGGTGACCAGGCCGCTCTCGACCAGGTGCTGCATCATCGAGACCTCCTCCTCGCGGGCCTCGTGCTCGGCGCGGCTGGCAGCCGCGACCGATAGCAGGCCTTCCTCCACCAGTCGCCCGGCGATGCCGCGCAGGCGGGTGGGCGGCGGCTCACGGGGTGGGGTACCAGGGGAAAGGGCGTCGGTCATGGCTGGTCTCGGTGAAAGCAAGCAGTGTTGTCAGTCTACTCTCGAACGCGACTGAAAAAAGCCATGAATACTGACTTACTATCGTGGTATTAAGGCAATTAGGAGTATCATTAGTAAAGGCACGGCTAGGCTGTGAAACCTACTGTAATAGAGTGTGGTGTTTTTAATGCTCAAGGTGTCGGCTCTGTGAGGTGTCCAGGCCGTCGCGGTGGCCCTGCCGCCCAAGATTAGCGTTGAAAAACCGCGTTACTTCGGGGATGGGGCGCCCAGTCGAGTGCGCTAAGATGGCCGTACAGGTACTCCTTGAGTACGTCATTAAAAAGTATGATTCGCCGAAAATCATCGGTGAAGCAGCAGCAAGAAGGTGGTGCGAGCGGCGTCAGCAAACAGTGGAGCCGCGGCTGCCCCAGGGCAGCGAGCCAGGGGGGCTCAATAACGTGGGCGGCAGCGACGCTGTGACAGCGGACCAATCAGGCAGGGCCTAAAAAACCGTAGGGGTAAAAAAATGGTGACACAGATGCGTAACCAGCCCGTCAAGGGCAAGGCCGGCCAGGGCGGTTTTACCCTGATCGAACTGCTGATCGTTCTGGCTATAATCGGGATACTTGCAGCAATTGCGATACCACAGTTTATTGGTTATCAGCAGCGAGCTGCTGATTCAGCATGCCAGCAAGAGATTGCTGCACTTAGAACTCCCTTTGCATTAGAGGATATTGAAGAAGCAGATTTAGATGGCCTTACTCCTTCGTGCAATGGCGGCACGTTTGAGGTGGTTGATCCAACAGATGCGGCAGAGGGACGTATAACTTATAGTGGGCTAACGGGTGGCACAGGTGACGATGTCGAGGTGGTGTTAGGAAGAACTCTAGATGTGAACTAACTTTCGATTGGGAGTTATCCTGTGAATAGGGCTGGCACCTGCTAGCCCTGTTTTAATGTTGGTTAACTAGGCATAACGTTAAAATCCTGACTAGTACTGATCTTGTTGATGGGGAGCTAGGTGAAATTTTCTAGATAAATGCTTGCACGTCCAGCAGCGGCAAATGCTCACCAGCTTCTTTTCTCTTCCTTCTTTCTCATTCTTCCCACTTCATCTCCACACCCCTTGCATCATTCCCCGCTAGGCTGTTGCTAAACCCGCAACGCAAGGAGCTTGCCATGCTGCCGCTTTCTCTCCGTTCGCCCCGCTGGCCGTTGCTGGCGGCGAGTGCGCTGACGCTGGTTCTTGGGGCGTCGCCGCTGGCGGCTCAGCCGGGAAATGCCCAGGGCGCGGCGCCGTTTGGCTATCTGGCCCAGGGCCAAAGCCAAGGCGCCTCACAGGGGCAGGGACGCGGCCAGGGCGCGCAGGGCCAGCGTCGTCAGCAGGAGGCTCGCAGCCGCGAGTCGGCACCGCGCGAGAGTCGCCGTGGCGATGAGCATCGCAACAGCGACTGGCGTGAGGGCCCGAGCCTGGAGGAGCGGGTGATCCGGCGCATCTTCGACGACAACCGCGAATATGTCAGCCGCGACGCCGACTTGCCGCCGGGCATCCGCAAGAATCTCGAGCGTGGCAAGCCGCTGCCCCCGGGCATCGCCAAGCGCTTCGACGATCGCCTGCACGGCCAGCTACCCCGCTACGAAGGCTACGAATGGCGCCAGGCCGGCCAGGATGCCATCCTCGTCGACATCGCCAACGAGGTGGTCTACGAGATCCTCCGCGGCGTGGTGTATTGACCTCCCATCGCGACTGAAGTCGCTCCCACTTTTGCCTTGGCGCCACTCTCGTGTGGGAGCGAATTCACTCGCGATTGCAGCGCAAAGCGCTGCGCGATGGGTCAGCCCCATCGCGACTTAAGCCACTCCTGCTTTTTCCCTTGGCGCCACTCCCTTGTGGGAGCGAATTCATTCGCGATTGCAGCGCGCAGCGCAGCGCAGCCGGGCGTCGTCATAGCACTCCTTGCGGCTGGCATGGCGAGCATTTTCAGAATGACGAGAACCAGTTTCTTGCAACTAGCTGGTACCAGGTTAATGGTGTGCAGGCATTGGCTGAGATATAGTAAAAAGTATCTAGCCTAAGGAGCCGCACGCTTGACCAATCCTCACTCGGCCGCCTGCGCGGGCGCAATTCCTGGGCGCTGCTCCCGGCGCCAGAGAGGTGCCGCATTGGTCATAGTGCTGGTGCTGATGTTGAGCACGGCAGTGCTGTCGTTGTCCGCGATGCAGTCGTCTCTGTTGAATGAACGACTGGCGGGAAATTTCCGTGAGAGTGTGCAGGCCTACAATGAAGCTGAAGCGGGCATAACCGACTTCTATCAAGCACTGGTGGCGAGTAGCGATGGCGATGACGCTGAGCTATCCCGATTCATCGCGTCGGAGGCAGCTCCGCCGGGCCATCGTATTCGTGAAGCGGCCAGGGCCAATAATGGCTTGGGTCAAGGTGGAGCGGCTCTTGCCGGCTTGATTCGTCCGGGACCTCACGGCAGCGCCAGCAAGCGAGAGAATGCCAGTTATCAGCTTGCATTCCCTGCCCAGCAGTCGGTCGATGCCGCTGGCCAGTTCGTGGTGGTCAGCACCGGCCGCTTTGGCTCCGGCGACCATCAGGCCGAGCGAGAAGTTATCGCGATCTTCGAGTGGACGAGTGAGCGGCGCCGCCCATTTGGCGGGCTGATGAGCTGTGAGGGTGTCTCGGTGACTGGCAGCGGGATCATCGACAGCTACGACGCAGGCGCAGGTCCTTACGGCACGCCTGCGGACAATGCCCGCCGCAGCGGTGTCGTGGTGGGCACCCAGACCGACGGTGCCCAGGTGCAGGTCACCGGGGCATCACCTATCTACGGCGACGTGCGCTCCACTGGAACCATCGAGGCAACCGGCTCGGGCAGCATCCACGGCAATGTGCTGGCAAACGCTGATGTCAACCTGCGCGGCGGCGGCGTGCATGTCTACGGCGACGTTGAGAGTGGTGGCGACGTAGCAGTGTCCAGCAGCGGTACGGTGCATGGCGATATTCGCGCCAATGGGCGTGCCAAACTCGGCAACTGGAGTTCGCGCGTCAATGGCAGCATCGTTGCCGAGCACGTCGACTCGGTACGCGACCCGGATGACCAGGTGGGGGGAACGATTACCCGCCGCGAGGGGGGGGCCGGCGTAAGTCGGCTGCCATCGGTGGCCTCGTCAGCAGAGTGCGACAGCCTCAACGTGCAGGAGATCTACGACGGCTATCGAAATCAGGGCGTTGGCTCCGGGGCGCTCCAGCTAGGCGGCCAGGGGCGTACGGTCATTCTCGACGATCGAGGCTTGTCAGACCCGGTCAACCCCGAGGCTGAAGTCTTTGTTTCGGAAAGCAGCGATGGCCTGAGCCTCGCCAGGCTGGACAGCCTGACGTTGGGCGGAAGTGCCAACCTTCAGATCGGCAGTCCTGAGCGGCCGGTGGACATGGTGCTGGTAGTGGATGGCCCGATTTCACTCGGCGGTGGGGGGAGTTTTCGGATCGCCGGGGGCAGCACGCTGCGCATTGTCACCAGTGGCCAGTTCGATCTCGGTAGCGGTATCAGCGTCGGGGACCGTTCACCCAGCAAGATCGATGAAAACGGCGACCTCGTGGCGGTGCTTTCCGTTGTGTCGACCTACGATGACCAGGGGCGCGGCGGTCAACACCAGGGGGTGCGTATCCGCGGTGCCTCGGACTTTTATGGCCAGGTTATTGCGCCATTCTCCCACGTCGATATCGCCGGCAGCGGTAATTTATACGGTGCGCTAAACGGGCGTACGATTTCAGTGAGTGGTAGCGGCGGCTTTCACTATGACGAGAGTTTCGGCGAACTGGCCCTTGAGCCTGTTCAGGAGGCTGGTGGCGGACGCCCACGCCTGGTCAATATCTACTGAGGGGAGTGAATACTACCCCACCTCGACGCGATTGCGACCGTCCTGCTTGGCCTGGTAGAGGGCCCGGTCGGCGCGGGGGTAGAGGGCGGCGAAGCTGTCGTCTGGCGGGGCAGTGTCGGTGCGGGTGGTGGTGACTCCGGCGCTGATGGTGATGGAGAGCGCATCGGCCTGGCCGGGTGCGCCGTGGAACGTGTGCTCTGCCACGGCACGGCGTAGCCGTTCACAGAGCTCGCTGGCGCCGGTGGTGTCGGTGGCGGGCATCAGCACGCAGAACTCTTCGCCGCCGATACGCGCTACCACGTCGGCACGGCGCACCACGTCCTTGAGCAGCGTGGCGAAGGCAACCAGGATGCGGTCGCCGGTGGGGTGGCCATACCGGTCGTTGACCTCCTTGAAGTGATCGATATCGATCAGCGCCAGGCTGACCGGTGTGGCGCTGCGAGTGCTCTGGGCGAACAGTCGGCTGGCTTGGTCGAGCAGCGCGCGTCGGTTGTTGAGGCCAGTGAGTTCGTCGGTGACGCTGAGTGCTTCGACCAGTTTCTTCTGGCGTGCGATCTGGTAGAGGGCGGCGAGCAGTGCGGCGATCACCACCATTACCATTAACGCCAGGGCGATGATCCAGCGCGTCAGGCGCTGCATCAGCTGCTGCTGGCTGGCGGCGGCAGTGAACACCAGGTGTTGCAGTTCGCTGTAGATGAAGGCCAGGGTGTCGTCGAGCTGGCCACTCAGGGTCTCCAGGCGGGCCAGGCCTTGCGGGTGATTCAGGCTGTGTGCCAGCAGCGGCTCGGCTTCCATCAGCAGACGGTTCAGCACGCGATACTCGTCGAGGATGTGCTGATAGTCCTCCTTGGGCAGGGCGCTGCGCGAAAGGTACTGGTTAATGCTGCTCTGGCGGGTGGCGATGATCCACAGGCGCTCCAGTGACTGCTGCTGGTGGAGGGGCTCGGGATTATCGACCAGGCTGTCGATGGCCTGCTGGATGTGGAGGCTATCCTGCTGGCCGCGTACTACCTCGCTGGCAAAGCCGAGGTAGTCAGCGCCCAGGTGACGCCCGGCGTTGTTGGCAAAGCTCCAGGCAGTGCCGAGCAGCAGCGCGCAGAGAAGCGCGAACAGCACGCACAGCGGCAGCAGCAGTTGCTGCGTCAGCCCGGGCAGGCGCATGGGCGACTTAACGGGCGCGCAGAGTAGTAATCGACCAGATCCACCTGGTCAGTGGCTCGCTGCCCTCGTGTACCGCTTCGATGTCGGCGGGAACGGTCAGCATCAGCGGGCCATGCTGGTGGTCGGGCAGGGGCGCGCCATCGAGGCGCGTGACCAGCAGATAGGTCTTCTCCTGGCGCTCTTCGGGCGTCAGGAACACGGTGTAGTCGTCACGGGCGATAAAGCGAAGCCGCTCAATGCTGTCGAGGTCGTAGGCGGCCAGGAAGTCATCCAGCAGCACGCCGAGAAACTCGCCCTCGGGGCCTTCGGGGTGGGCCATGTCGACGGCATATAGCGGCAGTGACTCGATATCGGCCAGCGACAGCGTGGTGTGGTGCTCGCCGCGTTCGAGTGCGAGAACCGGGCTGGTGTCCTCGGAGGGGGCGCGGTTGCTTGCCGAGAGCTCGGCGGCCATCAGCGGGGCACATGCCAGCAGTGTGGCCAGCAGCGAGAGCAGCGGAGTGAACAGCAGTGGTTTTCGCTCCGCGAGTCGCCGCAGCGCGAGGGGGGAGCCCCCTCGGGTCGTGGTGGTCATATGCATTTTCCCTGCGTGGCCGCCATCTTCGATAGTGACTGTTTTCTTGGCCGCTGCATCAAGCCCGGAACGTGTCTTGGCACGCTTGTCAGGCTTGGTCGCGGCTTCTGCTAGTAAAGCGCTTGCTCTTCGCTGATGACCTCCTTGAGGAGTTCGAGAAACAGCCGGTCGGCCTCGGAGTGCTCGGCTGGGTCGTCGGGGATATGCACGCTGGTGGTGTCGCTGACCTCTCGGGCGATGCCGGCCAGCATGTCACGCTCGTTGAGATCGGCATGCTTGCGGGCAATCTGCAGTGCCTGCTCGAGGATCGCCGGTTCCTGCAGCAGTTTCTTTATGAACCCACGTAGCTCATTGATTACGCGGGTCTTGTGAATCTCGGATGCGGACATGTGGGAACCCTGTCATGCGGTTGACGAAGTCGCGCAGCGTGGCTGCGCGCTTAGTTGAGACGATAGCACAGCTCGCTGGCAAATTCGGCTTCGATGTGCGGCCTCGTTAAGGCTTTCAACGCTGTGCGTGTCATGCAGGAAACGCCTCAAATAGGCGCCGCCAAGAAAGTGCCAGTAATGTACGCTGGCGCTTTGAGTCAACTCATTGGATAATCCGTTCCGCTGGATTACAATTGATTACAAAATAGTGCCGCTTGCCATGCCAGATACTCATTAATCTGGATTAAGGCAGACGCCACAACGAATACTGACAACAGCGCTACTGGCAGGTGCCAGGTGTTTTGCATAACGCAAGGGAGCAATGCTTCATGAAATCTTTCAGCGTGCCTCAATTTCGCCGCCGTTTCCCCATCTTGACGCGCCATGCCGCGTTTGGGGCGGCAGCTCTCGGCCTGATGGCCGGCGCTGCGCTGCCGGTGGCCGCCCAGGCGCCGAGCGGCCTGGCCGGGATGTCGTCGCCGGGCAGCAGCGATCTGCGCGAAGTGGTGCAGCGTGCGGTGTCGACCAACCCCGAGGTGCGGGCGGCCTACAACGGCTTTCGTGCCTCGACCAATGAAGTCGATATCGCCCGCGGCGGTTACCTGCCGAGCGTCGATGTCACTGCCGGTGTCGGTATCGAGGATCGCGAAGGCGACGGCCGCGGCAGCTTCGACACCGACTTCGCCGAGCTGTCGCTGACCCAGATGATCTACGACGGTTTCGCCACCCGCAGCGAGGTCGAGCGCCTCGACCGCGCCAAGCTGGTGCGCTACTACGAGCTGTTGGGGGCCAGCGAAGAGGTGGCGCTGGAAGCCGCGCGAGCCTACCAGGACGTGCGCCGCTATCGCGAGCTGGTGGAGCTGGCGCGGGACAACTACCGCGAGCACATGCGCGTCTTCAATCAGATCGAGGAGCGCGTCGGTTCCGGCGCCGGGCGCCGGGTCGACCTGGAGCAGATCAGCGGGCGCCTGGCGCTGGCCGAGTCCAACCTGATGACCGAAGCCTCCAACCTCCACGACGTCAGCTCGCGCTACCAGCGCCTGGTCGGCGACCTGCCGGCCGAGAGCCTGGCGCCGGCGCCGTCGTTGGACGCTGAGCTGCCGCCGTCGGTCAACGACGCGGTACGCATGGCCTACGAGGGCAACCCCAACTTCCACGCCGCCATCGAGAACATCGAATCGGCCCGCGCCGAGCAGGCCGGCACCCGCTCGGCGTTCCAGCCGCGCCTGGAGTTCCGCGCCCGCACCGGCAGCAACAACCAGAGCGACTTCACCGGCCGTCGTGACCAGCACGTCGCCGAGCTGGTGGCGACCATGAACCTCTACCGCGGTGGCAGCGACCGCGCCTCGTTCCGCCGCGCCAGCGACCTGGTCGAGCAGTCCATCGATCTGCGCGACGTCGAGTGCGTCAATCTGCGTCAGACTACCCAGATCGCCTACAACGACACCCAGCGGCTGCGCGAGCAGATGCAGTACCTCAATGAGCACCGCCAGTCCATCGACCGGGTGCGCGGCGCCTACCAGCAGCAGTTCGATATCGGCCAGCGTACGCTGCTCGACGTGCTCGACAGTGAGAACGAGTACTTCGAGGCCAGCCGTGCCTACATCAACGCCGAGTATGACGTGGCGATTGCCGATGCCCGCACCCTGGCGGCGATGGGCAAACTGATGCCGGCATTGGGCGTGATGCGTGACGACACCCCTAGCCTGGCCGAGCTCTCCAGCGACGGCGTCACCATCAACGCCGACGATATCTGCCCGGCCCAGGGCCCGGCGGGCTTCACCCTCGAAGACCTGACCGGCGACCTCAGCGTGTCGGCGCCAACCCGTGCGCCAGACGTGACCATCAGCGCCGATGCCCTGTTCGCGGTCAATAGCGCCGAGCTGAGCGCTGCGGCACGCGGCGAGCTCAACGAGCTGGCGGCGCAGATCCGCCAGCGTGACGACCTGGCGCGGGTATTCATCGCCGGTCACGCCGACAGCACCGGCAGCGATGCCATCAACGACCCGCTGTCCGAGGCCCGGGCGCGCAGCGTGGCCGAGTATCTCGCCTCCCAGGGGGTATCCCCGGGGCTGCTGCAGAGCCGTGGCTATGGCTCCAACAATCCGGTGGCCAGCAATGACACCGTCGAGGGGCGTCGCCAGAACCGTCGCGTGGAGGTCACGCTGGAAACCAACGGTGAGAACCTCGACATGACCGGCACGCCGCTGCGCAGCCGCGACCTCAGCGCACGCTGGAGCTTCGAGCGTCCGGCCGCCTCCGAGGCCCCCGTGGCTGAAGTGCCTGCCGCCGAGCCGGCGTCAGCCATGGCCGCTGGGGTAGCAAGTACGCCGGCGCTGCGCTGGGACCAGCAGGTGGCGGCGACCAACGTCGACGCTGATGCCCTGGCCGAGGCCGCCGATATGGCGCTGCCCGAGGCGCCGGCGGACTCGCTGGTGCAGGTGGTGGCGGTGAGCTCTGCCGAGCGTGCCGCCGAGCTCGAGGCGCAGCTTAGCGCCGAGCTGGGTGGTCCGGTGCGAGTGAGCAACGGCGGCCGCCTGTACAGCGTGCAGCTGGGGCCGGTGGCCAGGAGCGAAGCCGAAGCCCTGCGCGGCCGGGTGGCCGGGCTGGGCTTCGCTGAAGCTTATCTGATTTCGGCCGATAACCCCTCTTGAGCGGCGCGTATGTTGGCGAGGATGCGCGACTGTCTCAGTACCCACGTAGTAGGGATTGCATCAACCGGGTGAAGGGGCGACCGTGACCAGCGATGCCAAACATGCCGTAGAGGCGGGGCGCCAGCCGCCGCCGCAGGACGACCTGCTGGAATGCCTGCGCGTGGTGGCCCGTGCCCATGACCAGGAGATGGGCCGCGATGCGCTGCTGGCCGGCCTGCCACTGGAGGAGGGCCGGTTGACCCCGGGGGTGTTCCCGCGCGCGGCCTCCCGCGCCGGGCTCGCCGCCCGCCATGCCCGCTCCAGGCTGGTTCAGCTCAACCCGGCGCTGATGCCGGTGGTGGTGCTGCTCGAGCCGGGGCGCGCCTGTGTGCTGGTGGCGATGGACGTCAAGTCGCGCACGGCGCGGGTGATCTTTCCCGAACTGGGCGAGGCGGCCACCGAGGTGAGCCTGGACGAGCTGCAGGCGCGCTACAGCGGGCGGGTGATCTACGCGCGGCCCAAGTTCCGCTTCGACGCCCGCGGCCCCGAGGTCGGCAAGCAGAAGTCGCGCCATTGGTTCTGGGGCGTGATCCGCGAGAACCGCCGGCTGTATCGCGACGTGATCATCGGCTCGGTGATGATCAACCTGTTCGCGGTGGCCATGCCGCTGTTCGTGATGAACGTCTACGACCGGGTAGTCCCCAACCAGGCCACCGAGACGCTGTGGGTGCTGGCCGCGGGGATCTTCGTGGTGCTGTGCTTCGACCTGGCGCTGCGCCTGATGCGCAATGCCTTCGTCGACCTGGCAGCGAGCCGTGCCGACGTCAAGCTGTCGGCGTCGATCATGCAGCGGGTGCTGGGTATGCGCCTCGAGGCGCGACCGGCCTCCACCGGCTCGTTCGCGGCCACCCTGCAGTCGTTCGAGTCGGTGCGCGCCTTCATCGGCTCGGCCACCGTGGTGGGTCTCGTCGACCTGCCTTTCGTGATCATGTTCGTGGCGATCATCGCCATCATCGGCGTGCCGCTGGCGATCCCCATCGCCGTGGGTATCGTCTTCGTGCTGCTCTACGCGCTGGCCGCCCAGAGCAAGCTACACGAGCTTTCCGAGACTACCTGGCGGGTCGGCGCCCAGCGCAACGCCACCCTGGTGGAGTCGCTGGGCAACCTGGAAACCGTCAAGACGCTGCGCGCAGAGAGCCGGCTACAGGCGGTGTGGGAGAAGACCACGGCATTCCTGTCGCGCACCTCGGCGCAGCTGCGGCTGATCAGCTCCTCGGTGTCGAGCGTGGCGCTGTGGGCCCAGCACACGGTGGCGGTGGCAGTGATCATCGTCGGCGTCTACCTGATCATCGAGGGTGACCTCAGCCAGGGCGGGCTGATCGCCGCCTATCTGCTGTCGTCGCGGGCCATGGCGCCGGTCAGCCAGGCCGCGGCGCTGCTCGCCCAGTATCACCAGTCGTCCACCGCGCTGGAGTCGCTCAACGGGGTAATGGACAAGCCGGTGGAGCGCCCCGAGGGCAAATCCTTCGTCTCTCGTCCGGTGGTGAGCGGCGAGCTGGAGCTCAATCGCATCACGCTGCGCTATCCCGATGAAGAGCGCGATGCGATCCGCGATATCTCGCTCAAGATCAAGCCCGGCGAGAAGGTTGCGCTGCTCGGCCGGGTCGGCTCGGGCAAGTCGACCCTCAACAAGCTGATGCTGGGCCTCTACCAGCCCACCAGCGGTGCGGTGCTGCTCGACGGCGTGGATATTCGCCAGTTCGACCCCATCGAGTTGCGCCGCCATATCGGCTACGTGCCCCAGGACGTCAGCCTGTTCTACGGCTCGCTGCGCGAAAACGTGGTGGCCGGTGGCGGCAGTGAAGGGGTCGAGGACGAGGCGCTGCTGCAGGCGCTGGAGATCAGCGGTATCGGCGAACTGGTCAACAACCATCCCCACGGCGTCGACCTGCCGGTGGGCGAGCGTGGCCAGATGCTCTCGGGCGGCCAGCGTCAGGGCGTGGCGATCGCCCGGGCGGTGGTCCACGACCCGCAGATCCTGCTGCTCGACGAACCCACCAGCGCCATGGACCACGCCAGCGAGGAAACCTTCAAGAAGCGCCTGGCCGAGTATGCCGCGGCCAAGACCATGATCGTCGTGACCCACCGCACCTCGCTGCTGTCGCTGGTCGACCGCATCGTGGTGGTCGACGCCGGCAAGATCGTTGCCGACGGACCCAAGGACAAGGTGGTGGAGGCCCTGCGTAGCGGCCAGATCGGGAGGGCCAACTGATGGCGCAGAGCAAGTCCAAGACCGCCGAACAGCAGGGCTTCGAGGCCATCGGGCGGCTCTCCGAAGGCGGCGGCCGGCCGTTTCGGCCGCTGATCGACCGGCTGTTCGCACGCCGCGTGTCGTCGGCGCACCTCAATCGCGACTGGGCCAGCGACGCCGACTGGGCGCGCATGCAGCAGGATCCGATGCGCGCCCGGGGCTTCCTCTACACCGTGCTGCTGGCCCTGCTGGCGCTGATCGCCTGGTCGTACTTCGCCCAGATCGATGAGGTGACCCGCGGCACCGGCCGGGTGATCCCCTCTCAGCAGCTGCAGAAGGTACAGTCCTTCGACGGTGGCGTGGTTCAAGACATCCTGGTCCGCGAAGGCCAGATGGTCGAAGCCGGCGAGCTCCTGATGCGCATCGACCCGACCCGCTTCGTGTCGAGCTTCCGCGAGAACCGCGCCCGGGCGCTGACGCTGCAGGCGCGCATTGCGCGGCTGCAGGCGCTGATCACCGGCTCGTCGTTCTCGCCCTCCGACGAGCTGCTCGCCGAGGCACCCGAGATCGTCGCCCAGGAGCGTGAGCTCTACGAGGGCCGCCGCGACGAGCTGCGCGAGGTCGAGAGTATCGCCCGCGACCGGCTGCGTCAGCGCCAGGAGGAGCTCAACGAGGCGCAATCACGGCTCAGCACTGCCAGCCGCGAGCTGAGCATGGCCAGCCAGGAACTCAACCTGACCCGGCCGCTGCTTAGCTCGGGCGCCGTCTCCGAGGTCGAGGTACTGCGCCTCGAGCGCGAGGTGTCGCGGGCCCAGGGCGATCGCAGCCAGGCCGGCTCCCAGGTCGCCAGGCTCGAGGCGGCGGTGGAGGAGGCCGAGGCCCAGCTGCGCGAGGTGACCCTCGAGCGCCGCGGCGAGTGGCGCGACTCCCTGGCCGAAGCGCTGGGCGAGCTTTCGGCGCTGGACGAGTCGAGCACCGGTCTCGAGGACCGGGTGCGGCTGGCCGAGGTGCGTGCCCCGGTGGCCGGGGTGGTGCAGCGCATGCACATTACCACCCTGGGCGGCGTGGCCCAGCCCGGGCAGGACGTGGTCGAGATCGTGCCCACCGACGACCAGTTGCTGGTGGAGGCACGCATCGCCCCGCAGGACATCGCCTTCCTGCGTCCCGGCCAGTCGGCCACCATCAAGCTGACCGCCTACGACTTCTCGATCTTCGGCGGTCTGGAGGCGGAGCTGGACCATATCAGCGCCGATACCATCACCGACGACAACGACAACACCTTCTATCTGGTACGGGTGAGGACGCTGGAGGGCGGTTTCGCCGACCAGCAGGACCTGGCGATCATTCCCGGGATGACCGCCCAGGTGGATATCATGACCGGCAAACGCACGGTCATGGAGTACCTGCTCAAGCCGATCCTGCGCGGTACCAGTAACGCCTTGACCGAGCGCTGACGCATGAAACAACACCTCTTCGTATGCCAAGGACTCGACGATATTCCGCGCTGGAAGGAGGCCTTCCCGTACCTGCGCCGCTGCACGCCGCAGCAGGCCCGGGCCCAGGCCGGCGCCGGCGATCACGTCTGGGTGGTCAGCCAGATCGAGGGCTGGTCTGGTCTGGTGCAGACCCTCTCCCAGCGCGGCGCTGTGCTGGTGGTGCTTGCCTATTCGCCGAGCTCGGTGGAGGCCTTCCAGGCGCTCAACGCCGGTGCCCGAGGCTACGCCCACGCCTTTTCGACGGCGCCGCTGCTGCAGCAGATCGAGGTGGTGACCGCCAACCAGGGGATCTGGGTGTGGCCCGAGCTGCTGGCCCAGGTGGTCGGCTCGACCTTCCGCGCGCTGGGCGGCGAGGCGCGCATGCGCGACGACGCCCTGGGGTTGCTCACCGAGCGTGAACGCGCGGTGGCGCTGGCGGTGGCCTCGGGCAAGAGCAACAAGGAGGTCGCCCGCGACATGGACATCACCGACCGCACCGTCAAGGCGCATCTCGGTGCGGTGTTCCGCAAGCTCAAGGTGCGCGACCGCATGCAGCTTATCCTGCTGCTGTCGCAGCGTAGTGAAACGACCAGCAGCGCCTGAGGGGTATCGACCCGTTACATCGAGTAACCCTGTCCATCGGTACTATGTTTTTCCCGCCCTGCCTCTCTTAGTCTGATGCCATAGCCCGATAAAATAACGCTGCTGCCTCGTCAGGACAGCAGCATGCTTACGCAGAAGGAACAGATCATGGCAATTGCAACCGTCCTTTCGATCACCGGTCAGGCCTGGGCCCGCGACGCCGACGGCAACCTGCGCGAACTCAGCGTTGGCGACATCCTCGTCGAAGGCGAGACGCTGGTCACCTCCGACAACGGTAGCGTGCAGCTCGACTTCCTCGATGGCCTCGACCCGACCATGATCAGCGGTGGCCAGGAGATTGCCATGACGCCGGACGTCGACGTCAACGCGCCGGTCGATGTCGCCGATAGCGAAGTCCTGGACGCCGACCTCGAGGCGCTGCTCGCCGCCATCGACGATGACGAGGTCGACCTGCTCGACGTGCTCGATCCCACCGCCGCCGGCGCCGGTGGCGGTGCTGCAGCCGATGGTGGGCACGGTTTCGTGCGCCTGGCGCGCATCACCGAGGGCGTCGATCCGCTGGCCTTCGAGTTCGGTAGTGTGCAAACCACGGAATTTACCACCCCTGAGGGCGAGCCTGCGCCGGTGGATGAACTCGAAGCAGATGCCGCACTAGACGAGCCGGAGACTGAACCCGAGCCTGAGCCGACGGTATCGATTACCAACTTTGAGATTGGTTCTACCAACAATAGTGTCAGCAGCCTACTCAACGGCACCTCCACCAATGCTACGACAGTGGACGTGACCCTGACTGGTCCCAATGGCGCGCAGACCTTTACCGATATCCCTGTTGACGAAGACGGTAACTGGTCGCTGGATCTGGGCAGCGACCTGCCGGAAGGCGACTACAGCGTCGAGGTCATCGCTCGCGATGGCAACG
>NZ_JARWAM010000031.1:0-16001 GCF_031451695.1 Franzmannia qiaohouensis | reverse complement strand
TATCACGCCAGCGCTATGGAACCTGATGATCAATGCCGCCGGCCAGCAGCTTCAGACCGCCCGAATCGAGCCCTCATGAATGAGGCGGGATTAAGGCTATCAACTTTAACTTGATCTATATCAAAAGCTAAAACCTTGTAGCCTACTTGGCAATAGCGAAGCACAAGTGGTAGTCCAACATAGCCAAGCCCCACAACACCAATGACGGCTTGCTTATTATCAAGTTTATTTATAAGGTCACTTTTCATAACTACCCTTTTGCCGGAAAGGCGAACACCTTATTTTCTGTCAACACGCCACGCGTATCCAGGGCACGTTGATTTGGCCCAACTTCTATGGGATAGTCAACAATTTCCTTATGGTCCACAAGCAAGACAATTACATCTGATTCCATTGCTTTACTCAGCCCGACCAGTTTAGCTCCATTACTTGATAAACTTTCTGGCAGCTCTTCTAAATAAGGCTCTACTGCCCACACTTGGTTTTTAAAAGTCTTTGATAGCTCAAGAGTCACTTCCATTGCAGGACTTTCTCGCAGATCATCTATATTTGCTTTAAAAGCCAGACCTAAACATGCTACTCGAACGTCTTTTTCATATTTACCAGTCGCTGTCAAAACCTCTTCCACCAGCTCTTTGACTTTTCTGATAACCCAACTTGGCTTTTCATCATTTACATATCTAGCTGTTTTAATAAGTCGCGAGCTTTCAGGCGCTTGACTGGCAATAAACCATGGATCTACTGCAATGCAGTGTCCTCCTACCCCAGGCCCCGGCTTCAAGATATTTACACGTGGATGTCTGTTTGCAAGCTTTATTAGCTCCCAAACATCTACACCTAGCTCATCACAAATAATCGACATTTCATTAGCGAAAGCAATATTTACATCTCGAAAACTATTTTCTGTTAATTTGCACATTTCCGCAGTACGTGCATTAGTGACGATGCATTCTCCTTTAACGAAAATACTATAAAATACCGCAGCCATTGTAGAGCAGCGATTAGTAATACCGCCTACAACTCTGTCATTAGATACCAACTCTTGGAGTATATTACCTGGTAAAACTCGCTCTGGACAATGAGCTACTCTGATATCTGAGCCTTCACCAGCGTATTGAGGAAATGATAGATCAGGACGCGTTTCAGCCAACCACTGAGCCATTTTCTCAGTTGCACCAACCGGAGAGGTAGACTCGAGAATTACCAAATTGCCTTTCTGAAGCACATGGGCGATTGATTTGCATGCTGCTTCAATATAAGAGAGATCCGGCACATGATCGTCATTGCCTTCTGCTTTGAAAGGCGTAGGAACCGCTATGAGAAACACATCTGCCTGCTCTGGTTCAGCCGTGGCGCGAAGGAAGCCATCTACAACAGCTGAGTGCACCATACTAGCCAGCTCAGGCTCAACAATGTGAATATTACCCTTATTAATGGTATCAACAACATGCTGGTTGCTATCAACCCCTAACACCTCTATACCACGTGATGCGATAACGGCTGCAGTGGGCAAACCTATATAACCCAAGCCAATTACCGAAATTCTATTAAACTCCATTGGGTATACTCATACTCAGTCTAATTTCCTGTTGTCAAACCTCACCAGCATATCGATTATTCGCCCACACGCGTTTCCATCACCGTAAGGATTATGCGCATAACTCATTTTTTTATAAGCGCTTTCATCGGTTAGTAGAGTGGTAATCTCGCTGACGATCTGCTCTATGTTCGTACCTACTAGCTTAACTGTACCTGCATCTACTGCTTCCGGCCGCTCGGTAGTTTCACGCATCACCAGTACCGGCTTGCCCAGCGAAGGCGCTTCTTCCTGTACACCCCCTGAGTCGGTGAGGATCAGGTAGGCACGATTCATCAGATAGACGAATGGCAGGTAGTCCAGCGGCTCGATCAAGTGCACGTTGTCGATATCCGACAGCAGGCGATTGACCGGCTCGCGCACATTGGGATTGAGGTGCATGGGGTACAACACTTCGGCGTCCGGATGCTGCGTGGCGATATCGTGCAGCGCCTGGCAAATGCGCTCGAAGCCGCCGCCAAAGCTCTCGCGGCGATGGCCAGTCACCAGAATCAGCTTGCGATTCGGGTTAAGGAAGGCAAACTGCTCATCGAACTGCTGCTTGAGCGAGGCATTCTTTTCGAGCTTGCTCACCACTTCCAGCAGCGCATCGATCACCGTATTGCCAGTAACTTGTACCTTAGCCGGCGCCACGCCCTCTTCCAGCAGGTTCTGCTGGGAGCGCTCGGTCGGTGCGAAGTGCAGCTCTGCCAGGGCACCGGTGAGCTTGCGGTTGGCTTCTTCCGGCCAGGGAGAATACAGGTTTCCGGTGCGCAACCCTGCCTCCACGTGGCCAACGGGGATCTGCTGGTAGTAGGCGGCAAGAGTTGCCGAAAACGTTGTGGCGGTATCGCCATGCACCAGCACGATATCCGGCTTCACCTCAGCGAGGACGCTTTTCATGCCCTGCAGAATGGCGGTAGTCACGTCCGTCAGGTCCTGGCCGGGCTTCATGATGTTGAGGTCGTGATCCGTCGCCAGTTCGAAGAGATCCAACACCTGGTCGAGCATCTCGCGGTGCTGCCCGGTCACGCACACTTGAGCGTCAAAGCGCTCGTCGGCATTGAGCGCAAGCGCCAGGGGCGCCATCTTGATGGCTTCGGGTCGAGTGCCAAAGACGCAGAGTGTCTTGATCGTCATATTGGGTATGTCTTCGCTTTGAAAAGTCGTGTGGTGAGTTCCGCGTTCAGAGCAGCTTCATAAGCTTGTCGATGACATCCTGCTGGCTCTGCTCAGCGGTATTGGCGATGGCCTCGGCGGCGCCCGGCACTTCGTAGGGGCTGTGGATGCCGGTAAAGTCCTTGATCTTGCCCTCCCGCGCCTTCTGGTACAGGCCCTTGGGGTCGCGCTACTTATAGACATCTAGCCGGGTGTCTACGTACATCACCGGGTGACGGAATTCGGCGGCGACTTCGCGGATGATATGGATCGACTCCGCCTCGAGCTGCTTGAGGTGAGTCTGGCGTTCGGGTGTGATTTCAGACATCAAATGGACCTTGGATAAATGTACTTGCTGGAAGTGCTAAAGATGAGAAAAAGCGAACGAGACTAATCAGCAAGAAAAAAATGGCGCGGATATTATCGAATACGGAACCACGTCACAAAGTTGGTGCATCGTTCCACACCGCATCTTCGTTATTGTCCCATAGTGCTTCCATACTCGGCTGCTGGGCTTGAGATAGATTTTCCATCAAGCGCTCCCTTAACAAATTTCTGAAAGAAGGAGACAGTTTCGGTTTGGTGTTCTATCTGCTTGAGTTTCGCCAACACGAAGATATATTCCACCATCACTAGCGGTGAAATGATCATTTTTTGCTGAGATAGCGCTTCACGAATCCTTTGATCGGCCAAGGCTTGCTTTTCCATATCTTGATTGATGGAAAAATAGACCAAGACATTAGTGTCAAAAAATATCACGATTTGCCTCGTTGGCAACGGCATCAATATCGATACTCTTATCGACAGTGGGTAGGTGCTTCCTGTTCGCCTTGATGCGCTCAAACTCTTCGAATGAGCTGCTCACCTGTTCCCCAAGAGCAACATCATCTTCTACCAGGATAATGACTTTGGCATGTTTATTGGCCAGCTTTTCGTAGTCTTTTAATTCCAGGTATCTACTGGTGATATCAGTTTCAAATTCTATAGCGTACATAACACCACCTCTATCTATGTCGAATGCAACCAGTCTTTAGATTACCCTATCTGTAACAGGGACTAAAGAAAGTGGTATTAGGCGCGTAGCGCCGCGCTCAGGGCTTGCGTCCAGCGCTCATCACGCTGCCCGCAGACGATGAAGAACGGATTGAGCACGCTCTCCTGCTGGTTGCAGCGCAGCGTCTCGAGGGTCTCGACGTTGAGTACCTCGCCGCCGGCGGCGGTGACCACGGCCTGGGCGGCGGCGGTGTCCCATTCGCTGGTGGGGGCCAGGCGCGGGTAGAGGTCGGCGTTGCCTTCGGCCACCAGGCAGAGCTTGAGCGAGCTGCCCATGGAGACGCACTCATGGGCAGGCAGGCCAGCGCAGAAGGCCTCGAAGGTCTCGGCGCCGTGGCGGCGGCTGCCCACCACCTTCCAGGGGGCGACCTCGGGGTCGGGCAGCTCGCGGACCTGAATATTGGCGTAGATGCCCTGGGCAATCTTGAAGGCCTCGCCACCCACCTGCCCCACCCAGGTGGTCTGCAGCACCGGCGCGTAGACGATGCCGAATACCGGCACGCCGTCTTCGATCAGCGCCACGTTGAGGGTGAATTCGCCGTTCTTGCTGACGAACTCCTTGGTGCCGTCCAGCGGGTCGATCAGCCAGTAGCGCTGCCAGGCCTGGCGGGTGGCGTAGGGGATCTCGGCGGACTCTTCCGAGAGCACCGGCACCTCAGGGGTGAGGTCTTCCAGGAGTGCCACCAGGGCGTGGTGCGAGGCCATGTCGGCTTCGGTCAGCGGGCTCTGGTCGTCCTTGGTCTCGACGCTGAAGTCGCGGGCATAGATGGCCATGACCTCGCGGCCGGCGGCATGCACGCCCTCAATCAGGCGGGCGCGTAGTACGTTCGATACGAAAGCGGTCAAGGAAAGGGCTCCTTAGTATTCGGGCGTCGGGCTCGTTGCGGGCAGCTCGTGGCTAAAACCCCCACACCAGGGGGATCAGCCCCACGGCAGTGGTGCCAACGATCAAGCTGAGCGGTGCGCCGAGGCGCAGGTAGTCGGTAAAGCGATAGCCGCCGGGGCCCAGCACCATCAGGTTGGTCTGGTAGCCCAGCGGGGTCATGAAACTGGCCGAGGCGGCGAACATGATGGCGATCACGAACGGCATGAAGCTGACGCCAAGCTGCTCGGCCACTGCCACGGCGATGGGGAACATCAATACCGCGGCGGCGTTGTTGGTGATCAGCTCGGTGAATACCACCGTCATCACGTAGACCAGCGCCAGCGCGGCCCAAGGGGCGAGGTCGTCGATCAACAGCAGCCACTGGGCGACCTGGGCGGCGGCGCCGGTGGTGGTCATGGCGGCGCCCAGGGCAAAGGAGGCAGCGATGACCACCAGCACCGAGAGGTCGACGTAGCGGCGCGCCTTGCTGGCGGTGATGCAGCGGGTGGCGAGCATGGCGCCGCCGGCCAGCAGCGCGGCCTCGAGGATGCTGAGCAGCCCGGTGGCGCTGGTAATCACCATGCCGGCGAGAATCCCCAGTGCCAGCGGTGCCTTGCGAAAGTCCGGCGGCGTGGAGTCGTTGAGCGCGCTGACCAGCAGGAAGTCCTTGCGGTAGCGGTACTGGTCGACAAAGTCCTGGGTGGTCTCGAGCAGCAGGGTGTCGCCCACCTGTAGCGTAATCGCGCCGAGCTTGCCGGGTATGCGCTTGCCGTGGCGCGAGATCGAGATGATCACCGCCTGGTAGCGTGAGCGGAAGCGCGAGGCCTTGACAGTCTGGTTGAGGCCGCCGAAGTCGGGGCCGATCACCGCTTCCACCAGGCAGCGCTTGTGATGGGCGATGTCGAGCTTGTGCACGTCGCCGCTGGCGGGCTGCAGGCCGTTGACCCGGCGCAGCTCGCGGGCGCACTCCGGGGCGCCGATGAAGATCAGGATATCGCCGGCCAGCAGTTCGGTTTCCGGGGGTACCGCAGTGAGCAGCCGGCCGTGGCGTTCGATATCAGCCAGGTAGCCGTGGGTCAGGCTGCGCAGGCCGGCATCGGCGATGGTCTTGCCCACCAGCGGCCCTTTCTCGGCGACGATTACTTCCACCGCGTATTCACGCGCCTGCTCCAGCTGTTCCAGCGCGCCTTGGCGGTCGGGTAGCAGGCGGTCGGCGAACAGGTAGAGAAAGGTGCCACCCACCAGTACCAGCGGTACGCCAACCCAGGCCAGCGAGAACATCGAGAGGCCAATGCCCTTCTGGCTCTGCAGCAGGCCATCCACCACCAGGTTGGTGCTGGTGCCGATCAGCGTGCAGGTGCCGCCGATGATGGCGGCATAGCTGAGCGGCAGCAGCAGCTTGGAGGGCGGCAGCTTGAGGCGTGCGGCCCACTCCTGAATGGCGGGGATGAACATCGCCACCACGGTGGTGTTGTTCATGAAGGCACTGAGGCCCGCGGTAGGCAGCAAGACCCGCAGCTGGGCCTGGCGCAGGCGGGTGGGTTGGCCAAGCAGCTTATGGGCGATCCATTGAATGGCGCCGGTCTCCTTAAGGCCGGCGGCAAGCACATAGAGCACCGCGATGGTCATCACCCCGGGGTTGGAGAACCCCACCAGGGCCTCGCCGGGGCTGAGAATGCCGCTGACGATGAGAAAGCCCATGGCACCCATCAGGATGATGTCAGGGGCGATGCGCGTAAACGCCAGGGTACCGAGTACCGCTACTACGGTGACGAGGGTGATGACTGCAGAAATTTCCATTTATTGAGACGCCATGCGGTCTGTCATGTCCTGATGGTGGCAAGCGGTGGTGCACATTGGGCAGCGCTGCGCGCTGCATCGCGAATGAATTCGCTCCTACACGGGGACGACGCCAAGGCCAATGTGGGAGTGACTTCAGTCACGATGGGGTTGGGTTGGCCCGGCAGCGCTGCATCCCGGCTGAAGCCGCCACTCCCACCTCCATGCGGGCACGCTACCGCCCGGGGATTGTGAACGGACGCTTTCCCGGGCCCTTTTATCGGCAGTGTGCCGGCAGAGCGAAAAGACGCCATAGCAGGATTGCCTCCCCTCCCTGAGAGAGTCCTGCCCTACTGACCCATGCCCTCGTCACGAGGTTCATGACTCACTATGCGCCTTCCGTTGCCACTGGCCTATTTATGTTGGTGGCCATCACATCGCATAGGCGGTACTGCGCGATGCGAGACGCCACTATTCTAGGGAGTGGCGCAAATCTGCTCCAGCCACCCCCCGTAGCGTTTTGTTGAACGCCTAACTTTAGTTGTGCCCGCAAGGATACAGGCTGCATGAAGTGAGGCAAAGCCACGCCTATCAATAACTTATACATACACCGAAGGATACAGCTCCTGTACAAGGAGCATGGGGCCAAGTGCCTGGATATAAGCGCAACTGCAGGGCTCCATGCGCGTAGCAGCACGCCTCAGAACGGCTAAAGTATGGCGCTTCGCAGCCGATACTTCACGCACACAGCGATATAACAACACCGTAGACTCAGAGAGCCTCATGCAGCCATCCATTCGTACTTTCCGCCGCACCCTGCTCGCCGCCGCCTGTGCCGCCAGCGCCCTCACCGCTCATGCCGGCGTGCTGACCGAATTTACCTTGACGGCAGACAACGCCGCGATCGGCGAGGTGGGGTTCGAGCAAGCGTCGTTGACGGACTTTCGATTCAGCAACGAAGGCTTCAGCGCTGGCTCGGTCATCTATCGCTATGTGTCGCAGGGCTTCACGCCCGATACCGCTGGCGAGTATACCTTCGGCCAGACCTTTGCCCCGTTTGATAGCGCGATGATCGTCTACCTTGGCAGCTTTGACCCCGAGGCACCCGGTGACAACCTGCTGGCATTCAATGACGACAGCACCCTGCCACCCAGCAACGACTGCAATCGGCCTGGTAATACCTCTACGGTCCGCTGCCCGGCCGTTCAGGAAAGTCTCGACCGTGGCCAGCAGTACACGGTGGTCATCCTCTCCTACACCCCGAACGATAACGACTTGGTCGACTTCCCGCTGTCATTCTTCGTGCTTGGTCCGGGTGGCGTGTTGCTGGAGGGCGACGAGGCTGAAGAAATAATCGAAACACTGTTCGAAGTGCCGGTAGCGGGCAGCCGCAACCAGCCCAGCGGTGCCTACCTGGATCGGGTGGTGAGCGAGCTGCGCCTGAGCAACCCCGATAGCCCGCTGCTCAATGCCTTGGCGGCGCAGGCCGGCCTCAACGATGCTGAGCGCGCCCGCTTCGTGCAGAGCATGAGCTCCAACGTGTCGCGCAGCGGGACACGAGATGCCAACGTCAGCGCCAGCCGCAGCATGCTCAACACCCTGGGCAAGCGTTTTGCCAGCACCGGCATGGGTGGCCAGATGGGGTCCAATCTCAACCTCACTAGCACCCTGGCCGGCAGCACCGCACAGCAGCAGCTGGACGGCTGGCAGGCCATGGGCGGGCGTGGCGTGGATGCCAGCATCCTGCGCTACGGCGACCACGAGTCCGTGGATGGCTTGCTGGGCATGGCCTCGCAGCTCTCCCATCAGGGGGCGAGCACGCCCGGCCAGTTCAGCAGCTGGGCCGAAGGCTACGTAAGCAAGGGCAGCGGCGACGGCTACGACTTCCGCAGCTACGGCGCGCTGCTGGGCATGGACCGCTGGCTGAGCGAGGCCTGGCTCGCCGGGCTGTTCATGGGCGTGGGCCAGGGGCGCGTACAGGGCGACGATGCCGCCAATGCGCGCACCGAGATCGACAGCGTGAGCGTTGGCGCGTACACCGCCTGGCGGCGCGATGCGGTAATCCTTGACGCTACCTTGATGGCCGGCTTCGGCGACAACGAGCACCGCCGGGAGATTGCCGGGGTCACCGCCGAGGTCGTCGAAGGCAGTAACCGCAGCGAGGACGTGACATTGGCGCTGGGCGCCAGCTATGTGATCGATCTCGATAACGACTGGGAGCTGGTGCCCAATGCGCGGCTGATGCACAGCTGGCTGCACCAGACCGCCTATACCGAAAACGGCGACTCGGCGCTGAGTATGGAATACGGCTCGCAGCGCCAGAACGTGTGGCGTACCAGCCTCGGCGTGGATGCCGGCCATGTGATGCGTCGCACCGATGACACCAGGATCCACCTTACCGGCGGCCTGGCCTGGGGCATGCGCGCCCAGTCTGGCGGTGCCACCCAGGCCTCGCTCAGTGCCGACACCGGCGGCGGCAGCTTCGTGATCACCCCGGACAACCGCAGCGTACACAGCGCCGACGTGACCACCGGCCTGAGCTGGGAGCGCGAACTGCAGGGCCACAGCAGCGTAGCCATCAGCGGCCAGTACGAAGGCTCCTTCTCCGGCCGCGAAACCGAACACGGTGCGCGCCTGGCGGCGGCCTATCGCTGGTAACCGAACCGGCAGCGCTGCGCGCTGCAATCGCGAATGAATTCGCTCCTACACGGGGTGGCGCCAAGGCCAATGTGGGAGAGACGTCAGTCTCGATGGGTTTGATCCACCCCGGCAGCGCTACGCGCTGCATCGCGAATGAATTCGCTCCTACGCTGGGGGTGGCGCCAAGGCCAATGTGGGAGCGGAATCAGCCGCGATGCAGTGGCTTGAGGATGCCCATTTCCTTGAGGGTGTCGATCTCTTCATGAATCTCGTCGCAGAAGGCGTCGGCGACCTTGCTTAGCGGGCGGCTCTTGGACTTGAGCAGCGCGATCTCCCACTCGATGGCGGGGTCGAGTGGCTTGGATACGACCGATGTGCCGTGCAGCAACAGCTCGGCGATGGGGTCGACGACGGCAATGCCCACGTCGCGGTCGACCAGCGCGCAGACCCCTCGCATGTGCCTGAGCTCAGCGGCGATATGCCGTTTGATGTCGATGGCTTGCATGATGTAGTCGACCCTGGCGCGCAGCGGACTGTCGGCCATCAGCTCGACGAAGGTCTGGTTCTGCAAGTTGACGATGGGCACCACCGGGTCCCCCGCCAGCTCGTGACTGCGATGCATGATGCAGCGTGCGCTGCAGCGCGCCAGACTGGTGACGCTGGCGCCGTAGGTATCGGCCTCGAGGGTGATGCCAAGCGCCACGTCGCAGGTATTGTTGTCGATCATCTTGAGCAGTTCCTGCAGCCCGGCATCGACCACCCGCACCCCGACCTTGGGGTGGCGCTCCTTGAAGCGTTTGATCACGTCGAGCAGGAAGGTGTCGCAGAAGATCGGCTGGGCTGCGACCACCACGCTGCCCAGCTGGTTGTTGGAGATCGCTTCGGCATCCTTCTGGGTATCGCGGATGCTGGCCATCAGCCTCAGCACCGAGGCGTGGTAGAGAAATGCCTCTTCAGTGGGCGCCAGCTGGTTCCTGCTGCGCTTGAACAGCGCAAAGCCCAACTCCTCCTCCAGGCCGCTCAACAGGCGGCTGACCATCGACTGGCTGATCGCCAGCGCCTCGGCCGCGGCCTTGGTGGTGCCGTGCTTCATGAAGGCATCGAAGGCTTCGATCTCCTTGAGTTTCATAAGCTCTCCTGGCGCTTGATGGCTGGGAAGCGGCATGCAGTATTGCGCCACCAGTAGAAGCAATATGCATAGCAAGGCATTTTTTTGCAATGTATTTCATACCTGCCTATGCTGAAACGGCTCGATACCTCGCTCCCCAGATGAGCGTCTGCCACAACAACATGAAGGAGACGAACATGAAACGTGCCTTGAGCCTGGCTGCCGCCACCCTGATGGTGACCTGCGCCGCCAATGCCCAGAGCTACCCGTCGGAGTCGGTCACCCTGGTGGTGCCCTATGGCCCGGGCGGTGCCTCCGACCTCGCCGGCCGTGCGCTGGCCGAGTCGGCCCGCGAATTCCTCGGTGAGCCCATCACGGTGGTCAACCAGGCCGGTTCGGGCGGCATGACCGGTGCCCGCGACGTCTCGCGCTCCGACCCCGACGGCTATACCCTGCTGCTGGCCCGCGTCGGCATGGCGCTGTCTCCCGCGGTCAACGCCAACAGCAGCGTCGACTGGGACGAGTACACCTTCCTCAGCCCGCTTGAAGCTACGCCAATGATCCTCGCCGTTGCCGAGGACTCGCCCTACGAAAGCGTCGAGGAGCTGCTCGAGGGTATCGAAGGCAACCCTGGGGCCATGACCTACGCGGCTTCCGGCGCTACCGCCATCGATGGCTTCACCGTGCAGACGCTGCTCTCCGACGCCGGCATGGATCCGCTCTCCGCGGCAACGCTGGTGCCCTACCGCGGCGGCGGCGAGCTGGCTACGGCCCTGCTCGGCGGCCACGTGGACTTCCTGGCGATTGCCGCCGGCTCATTGATGCCGCACATCGAGAGCGGCGACATGCGCCCGCTGATGGTCTATGCCCCGGAACGCATGGATACCCTGCCGGACGTGCCCACCGCCGAGGAGCTTGAGTACGAGCTGGCCGGCCAGGTGATCGGCTGGAGTGCGCTGTACGGCCCGCCCGATCTGCCGGAAGAGGTGGTCAACACCTGGGACGAGGTGCTCGAGCAGGTCGCCGAGAGCGATAGCTGGCTGAGCCGCGCCGACGACCGTGGTTCGATCTCGACCATCGGCAGCGTCGACATGGCGACCTATGCCCAGGAGCAGTACGAGTTCTATCGCGGCCTCGCGGAAGAGTTCGGCTACCTGGAGTAACTCGGCGACGCTCTGGCGTCCGCCGGCTGACTGAACCATGACAGGCATCGGGAGGGGCATATGGGTATTGCACGCGGCGTGATCATAACGGCGCTGTTCGGGTTCGTGCTGTTGGTATTGATCCCCATCTATGTGCCCCGCCCCAGCTTCATTCCCGGGTTCGCTCCGCCGCCCGACATGTGGCCGCGGACGGTCTCGATCATCGGCATGGTACTGGGGCTGTTGCTGCTGGGACTGTCGTTCTCGAAGAAGACCCAGGCCATCGCCGACCCGGAGGACGCCGGCTCGATCCGCGGCGACACGCCGCTGCCCACCCTGCTGCTACGTTTCGGCTGGTCGGTACTGGCGTTCGCGCTGTTCGTCGCCGCGGTCTCGCTGCTCGGTTTCCTGCTGGCCAGCATCCTGCTGCTGGTCGCCATGCTGGTGCTCACCGGTTACTGGCGAAACAGGTGGGTCGCGCTGATCGTTGCCGTTGCCCTGCCGCTACTCCTCTACCTGTTCTTTTCCAGCGCGCTCAATACGCGCTTTCCCACCGGCAGCCTGTTAAGGGCTCTGGGCGTATAACGCACCGCGTATTACAGGATCGACACCATGCTCAATGATCTGTTGATTGCCTTTCAGGCGGTCGCAACGTTCGAGAATTTCCTGATCATGGCCGCGGGCATCTGGGGCGGCGTGATCATCGGCGCCATCCCTGGCATGACCGGCACCATGGCGGTGACCCTGGCGCTGCCGTTCACTTTCTATATGCAGCCGATCCCCAGCATTTTGCTGCTTGTCGCCCTCTACAAGGGCTCGACCTATGGCGGCTCGGTCTCGGCGATCCTGATCAAGACGCCGGGCACCGCCTCGGCGGCCTGCACCACCCTGGATGGTTACCCGCTGGCGCGCCAGGGCAAGGCCGGCAAGGCGCTGAACATGGCGCTCTACTCGTCGTGTACCGGCGACTTCATCTCCAATATCTCGCTGATCTTCATCGCCGCGCCGCTGGCCCTGCTGGCACTGCGCATCGGCCCGCCGGAGTACTTCATGCTGATGGTGTTCGCGCTGACCACCGTGGCCGGGGTCTCGGGGCGCTCGCTGCTGCTGGGGCTGGTCTCGGCGTGCCTGGGGCTGCTGCTGGCCACCGTCGGCGAGGACATGTACGGCTCGTTCCGCTTCGATCTTACCGTCGACATGCAGGGCGGCCTGGCGGTGGCGCCGGTGCTGATTGGCCTGTTCGCCATCCCCGAGCTGCTCAAGATCGTGGTGTTCCGCAATACCGAGGCACAAAAGCCGATGCAGCTGGGCGACAACAAGGTGACCCGCGCCGAGCTGCGCCGCTCGCTCAAGTCGATGCTCAAGGGCAGCATGATCGGCGTGGTGATGGGGGCGATTCCGGGTATCGGCCCTTCGGCGGCGGCGTTTTCGTCCTACGGCGAGGCCCAGCGCAGCTCGAAGCACCGCGAGAATTTCGGCAAGGGCGAGGTCGAGGGCATCGCCGCCTCGGAGTCGGCCAACAACGGCTGCTGCGGCTCGACGATGATCCCGCTGCTGGCGCTGGGCGTGCCCGGCGACGTGATTACCGGGGTGATGCTCGGCGCCTTCATGATTCACGGCATGACCCCGGGCCCGATGCTGTTCGAGAACAACCTTCACGAGGTCTACATGCTGTTCATCGGCATGCTGTTCTCGTCGATCCTGCTGTTCGGCGCCGGCAAGGCGACCATGCGCTTCTTCTCGCATATCTCGCGCATTCCGCCGGGGCTGATGGCGCCCATCGTGCTGATCCTGTGCCTGTTCGGCATCTTCTCGATCTCCAACAGCATGTATGACGTGATCGTGCTGTTGGCCATGGGCGTATTCGGTTTCTTCATGTTCCTGTTCGCGATACCCGCGGCACCCTTCCTGATCGCCTTCATCCTGGGGCCGATGCTGGAGGAGAACCTGCGCCGCGCCCTCGCCATCTCCCGCGGTGACCCGAGCATTCTGGTGTCATCGCCCATCACCTGGCTGTTCGCCTCGCTGGCCGTGTTCGTCATCGTGATCACGATTCGCCAGCAGCTCAAGAAAGCCAAGGCCTGATCTCCCCACTCTTTGCCAAGGACTCGACACCATGCATGCCAGTGCCCAGCCCCATCCGCGACTCGATGCCGCCATTTCGCACCTCGCAGACCTGATCGGCTTCGATACCACCAGCGCCTACTCCAACCTGGCGATCATCGCGCATCTGCGGACATTCTTCGCCGAGCTGGGGGCCGAGGTCACGGTACTGCCGGATGCCAGCGGCGAGAAGGCCAACCTGGTGGCGCGGCTGGGCCCCGCCGACGTGCCGGGTATCGTGCTTTCGGGGCATACCGATGTGGTGCCGGCCAACGCCAAGAGTTGGCAGAGCGATCCGTTCTGCATGGAGCAGCGCGGCAGCCGCCTCTACGGCCGCGGCACCTGCGACATGAAGGGCTTCGCGGCCTGTGTGATGGCGGCAGCGCCGGCCTTTGCAGAGGCTGAGCTGAAGCGCCCCCTCTACTTCTGTTTCTCGCACGACGAAGAGGTGGGCTGCCTGGGCGCCCCGGCGATTGCCCGGCACCTGGCCGAACTCGAGGTGCCCCCGGCGCTGGCCATCATCGGCGAGCCCAGCGAAATGCAGCTGATCAACGGCCAGAAAGGCAAGATCGCCATGCAGGTCACGGTGCACGGTGAAGGCGGCCACTCCTCCTTTGCCCCGCAGCACGTCAACGCCGTGGAGTATGCCGCGCGCATCATCGCCATGATCGGCGAGCGATCGCGACGATATGAGCGAGAGGGCCCTTTCGACCATGACTTCAGTGTGCCCCATGCCACAGCCCTGGCCACCATCGTCGAGGGCGGCGTGGCCACCAACGTTACCCCCGATTCCTGCCGTTTCATCTTCGAGCTGCGCAGCATCGACCAGGAAGCCGCCAGCGGCGACATGCAGGCGCTCATCAATGAGGTGGAGGCCGCCCTGCTGCCCGAGATGCGCGCCCTCGCCCCCGCTGCCAGCATCGAATGGCAGGAGATCTTCTCGTACCCCGCCATGGGCGACGCCACCGCCAGCGCGATGTTCAAGCAACTCGAGTCGATCCTGCCGCCGCGCGGCGGCAAGGTCTCCTACGGCTCCGAGGGCGGCGTGTTCGAAATCGACGGCGGCATCCCCTCGATCATCATCGGCCCGGGCTCGATTCGCCAGGCCCACAAGCCCGATGAGTTCATCGAGATCGACCAGCTCGGCCAGTGCCTGGCGTTCTTCGATGAACTCGATGACTGGATGAGGCGCTGACATGACAGATCGGATGATGATCGATGCCGAGCGGCTCTGGCGCCATCTCGATGAGCTGGCGCAGATCACCGACCCGGCAGCGCCCTGGACACGCCGCGCCTTTACCGAGCGCTATCTGCAGGGCCGCGTCTGGCTGCGCGAGCGCATGCACGAAGCCGGGATGAGCACCCGCCTCGACGAGGCCGGCAACCTGATCGGCACCCTGCCCGGCAGCGAGCCGTCGCTGGCGCCGCTGGCCACCGGCAGCCATATCGATACGGTGCCCCGCGGTGGCCGCTACGACGGCATTCTCGGCGTGCTGGCGGGCCTCGAGGCGGTGCGCAGCCTGCAGGACGCGGGGGTACGCCTGCGTCGCAGCATCGAGGTGATCGACTTCCTCTCCGAGGAGCCCAGCGAGTACGGCGTCTCCTGTATTGGCAGCCGTGGCATGGTCGGCAAGCTCAGCCCGGCGATGCTCGACTTCCAGGAGCCCGGCGGCGAGCGGTTGTTCGATGCCATCCGCCGCATGGGCGGCGTGCCCGAGGCGCTGGGCGAGCCTCTGCGCCAGCCTGGCGCCCTCACTGCCTTCGTCGAGCTGCATATCGAGCAGGGCCGGGTGCTGGAGTCCCGCCAGCTGCCGATTGGCGTGGTCAGCGATATCGTCGGCATTCACCGCTACGATATCGTCGTCACCGGCCAGGCCGACCATGCCGGCACCACGCCGATGGACCTGCGCCGCGACGCCCTGGCCGAGGCCGGCGGCTTGATCAAGCATATACAGCAGGAGGCTAACCGCCAGGCCCAGGGCGACGCCTACCTGGTCGCCACCGTGGGCCGCCTGGCGGTGTCGCCCAACGCCAGCAACGCCATCCCCGAACGTGTCGAGATGGTGCTGGAGGTGCGTAGCAACGACGCCGCCCTGCTCGAGGGGTTCTTCCCGCCCCTGCTTGAAGAGACCCGGCGCCAGCTCGCCGGCAGCGGCGTCGATATCGACGCCACCCCGCTAAGCGAAGGCCTGCCCACCCAGTGCTCGCCCGACGTGCAGGCACAGATTGCCGCCGCCGCCGACTCGCTGGGCCTCGAGCATATGGCCATGCCCAGCGGCGCCGGGCATGACGCCGTCTACATGGCCATGCTCGCGCCCACGGGTATGCTGTTCGTCCCCTGCCGCGACGGCCGCAGCCACTGCCCGCAAGAATCCATCACCCGCCAACAAGCGGCCGACGGCTGCCAGGTGCTGGCAGAAACGCTGCGACGCCTGGACCAGCTCTGAGTGCCGCAGCCAGCAGCGCTGCGCGCTGCATCGCGAATTAATTCGCTTATATGGACCCGTCCCGTTGTGCAAGCCCGATTCGCCATGGCCGGGGTGAGACTGCACGCTTATATCCGGCCTGTTAGTGGCA
>NZ_JARWAM010000030.1:0-18913 GCF_031451695.1 Franzmannia qiaohouensis | reverse complement strand
TTGGTTACCGGACACCGGCACAGGTGTTTTTGGGTGAATACTCAGGAGCCCTCAACACCGCAGGTGCTGCGCTTATTACTTGAATTCAGGTCTGATGCAGTCACTAGACAGCTATATCTGAATGATTCTGCAAGAGGGGGCGGCCTTACAGGATAAGCTTAGGAAGCTTAGCCAAACGATCAGCCCCGGCTTGGCGGGGCTGAGTTAAAACACGCTATTAGCTGTTTGTGTCTATGAGCCACCCCTCCACGGTCTCAGCGCCGTATTCCTCCTTCCACGCCTTCAGCGTCTTCTGGTTGCCGCCGCGGGTCTCGACGACTTCACCGGTGTTGGGATTCTTGTAGATCTTGAGCTTGCGCTTGGCGCGGCCGGTGCTCGTGGTGCTGGCGGTCTTGGCAGTAGTCGGCTTGGGGTCCAGCAGCTTGATCACGTCGGCGGCTGACTTGTCGAACTCGCGCATCAGGGCCTCGAGTTTGTCCTTGAACTCCAGCTCGGCCTTGAGGCGGTCGTCGTTCTTCAGCTTTTCGAGCTCTTCCTGAAGCTGCTTGAGCTGCTGTTCCTTATGCATGTAGGTGTTGAGAACGGACATGAGCTTCCTCGTGATGGGAGAATGTTGGAGAGGAGTATGGTGGCAACTTCAATTTTAATCAATGCTCCAAGTCAGGTGAAAGAAGGTGATGTAGGTCATTGGCGTGATTATGGCGGTTGCGGAGGGTTTGGTGTCTGAACCAGAAAACACCAATCGGCCGAATTAACATTTCCTGAAGACGTCCTCGGTGGGCTCGGCAATGCTGTGCCAGTTCCTTGTTCTACTGGAGTGGCAAGCATGGAGAGACACCACCCGCGCCGTTGGCTGGCCGCTTTCGTGCTATTCCCTTGCCTCGCAGGCACTGCACTTGCTGAGCCAGCCATCGAGGTCTTTACCACTGCCGGGGAGCCGGCCGTCAATGTGCCCTCGGGCGTGGCGGTGATCGAACTCGATGCGCCCGGCCTCCTGGATGCTGAGCTGTCGCAAGACCTTCCTGCTGATCCTGAACTTGCGGAGTCCTTGATGCGCGAGCGCATGGCGACGCCTGAGTGGCAGGAGATGGCAGACCGCTATGCCGATAGCTATCTCGGGCTGGCCAGAGCCTGGCAGCTGGGAGTGGAGAAAGTCCCCGCCGTGGTGATCGATGGCCGCCATGTGATCTACGGCCAGCCGGATGTGGCCGAGGCGCTGAGAGAAGCCGAGCGGCTAATGGGACAGGAGGGCCGCCGATGAGGCCCTTCAAGACGGCGGGGGCTGTACTGGGCGGTGCGCTGCTGAGCCTGGGTGGGGTGGAGAAGCCCGCCCATGCGCTGACAACGCCGCAGATCGTCGCCTCGTCGCTCTCCACTCAGTGTCTGGACTACCAGGTCATCGGCATCTGCGTCTGGCTCAACTGCTCCTGGTCGGGCTGCTCCATCCGCACTTCGGTGCAGGTGCGCCACTATATTCCCGAGCTGGTGGTCTCCAGCTACGAGAACACCGGTGACAACCCCTGGTGGGAGGTGGCGGCGCTGTCGCCGCCTCTAGGCGAGGCGCTGGCCGGTGGGCAGAGCACGTCCGATGTCAGCCGGGCTCAGCACGAGCACCTGCGCTTCAAGAACGTGGATGCCATCGGCCACCCGGCCGGTGAGGCCTTCAGCAGCTTCGCCAGCGCCTTCGGCATGACCTGCGCTGGGGCAGCGACGCCTTTTCAGCCCTATCACCTCTCGACCCTGGACGCCCTTGCTTGGCGCAGCGGCATTCCCGAGTCGCTCTACCCCGAGGCACTCACACCCGGCATGCGTGAGCTGGGCCAGCCCGGCGACCTGTGGGGCAACATCTATCCGCGCAGCGGCTTCCTGACCCAGGTGCACGATTACAAGACCGCGGCGACCACCGCCCAGCGCTCTGCCGATGTCGTCACCCGCACCGGACAGCCCCATGTCTACACGCCGCTGGTGACCGCCAGCCGCGACGGCTACTGGCCGCCCGGGCCGGTCAAGGAGGGCGATGCCTCGACCCACCGCTGGCAGCGCCTCACGCCCAACATGAGCAACGCCTGCCGGGTGTGGCCGGACCGCGGCGTCACCGACACCTACGCCGACCGCCTGGACGCCGGCGGTGACTACGCCTGGTCGCTGTGGCGCCCCTATCGCTGCTGTCAGCGCCGCGGCCAGACCCTGCTCTACGCCGTCCCCTGAAGGAGAGAAGTCGATGAAAGGATCTCGCACGCGACGCTTCGCCCTCACGCCGCTGGCCGGCGCGCTGATGGCGGGGCTGCTGTCTACTCATGCTGCCCAGGCTCAGGCGCAATCCGCCGATGCCCTCTACTACCAGATCGGCGGCGCCTCGCCCTTCAGCGTCTCCGCCGGGCGGGGCTACAACCCCAACGTGCGCGGTATCGGCATCAGCTGGAACATGAATGCCACCTGCGGCAACTTCGATATCGGCGCCACGGTCTCCAACCAGCTCAACGGCGTCACCGACGGCTTCCAGAACCTGATGGGGACGGTGGTTCAGAACGCTCAGGGTGCCGTAGCCTCGCTGCCCGCCATGGTCATCCAGCGGGCCAACCCGGGGCTCTATGACCTGCTGAGCAACGGCGTGCTGCAGGGGCGGGTCGATTTCGACCGCGCTTCCATGTCCTGCCGCCAGATGTCCGAGCGCATGGCCGACATGGTCACCGGGCAGGGGTGGCAGCAGATGGCCGCGGCCGAAAGCTGGCAGAGCGCGGCCCAGTCCAACGCCGACGTGGTCGCGGCGCAGGAGCAGGTCGACCAGTCGGGCGGCAATCAAGGCGTGACCTGGGTGGGAGGCCAGCGCCGCGGCGGCCAGGATCAGGCGCCGATTCGCGTGGTGCAGGACACCGCTCGCGCCGGCTACAACCTGCTGCACGGCCGTGATGACACCACCAGCATGGCCCCCATTGCCGGTGGCGGTGGCGGCTGGGGATCGGTGGCCACCAACGAGGGCAACTGGATCGGCGGCGGCGGGCTGGCCGGCGCTTCCGGTGGAAGCGGTGGCGGCTCGGGGTCAGGCAGCGGGGCAGGAAGCTGCCTGGGTGGCATGTGCACGGTCTGGCAGAGCCCGGAGGAGGCCGCTGAGTGGACCCAGGTGGTAATTGGCGAGCAGTCGATCCGCACCTGCGACGGCTGCGAGCGAAGCGAGACCCAGGCCGGCAGCGGCCTAGTCCGCGAGCTGGAGCGTGAACAGCAGGAGGTCTATGGGCTGCTGCAGGGGCTGGTCGACGGCAGCGAGCCGCTGACCCCGGAGAACCTGCGCCAGGTCTCCGCCGGCGACGGCCTGACCGTCTCCCGCGGTGTGATCGAGTCGCTGCGCAGCGACCCCGAGGCCTCGCTGCTGATCCATCGCCTAAGCGGTGAGATGGCCCTGGCCAGGACGCTGACCAAGGCGCTGTGGGCGCGCCGGCTGCTGCTGGCCGGCAGCAGTGATCCGGGCATCGCCGACAACGAGCAGGGCATGTCGGCGCTGGATCGCAAGCTGGTGGCTCTGGATCGGGATATCGAGTCGCTGCGCTCCGAGATGGAGATCCGCCAGGCGCTGGGCAACAGCGCTGCCGGCATCGCCCTGGAGCGGGCCGCCCGGCGCAGCCAGGACGCCTCGCAGGGCGAGACCTTCCGTCCAGATGCGGCCCTGGACGGCCGCGGCCGCCCAGCCGGCGAGGAGGGCGGTGACTGATGGCCCCACGTGCTTTCTCCTGGCTGAACCCGGCCCGCTGGCCGTCGCTGCTGCTCGCCATGGCGGTGCTGGTCGTCATGTTCCTGCTGAGCGGCGCCATTCTCGCCGTCAGCGTGCGGCTGCTGGGCGGGCTCGAGGCCCACCATAGCGCCTGGCAGGCCGCCTGGCCGTGGCTGCTGGCCTGGCGGCTGAGCCTCTACGCCGCGCTGGCCCTGGTCTGGTGGCGTAAGGTGCGCCCCCTGGCGGTGGCGCGGCTACGCCGTGATCGCGACGATGGGCAGCAGGCGCTCGCCAAGCTGCGGCGGCTCGAGCTGATGGCTCTGGGCATCCTCGTCCTGCTGGAGGTCACCAACCTGATCAACCAGTTGGGAGGTGCCTGATGGGAGGCCTGCTGACCGCGCCGCTGGTGGTGTTCGACTACTTCGCCAACGCCATGACGCTGCTGGGCTGGATCATCAACAACGCCATCTGGAACGTCATGGTCGGCACCGGCATCGCCGCGGTGCCGTTCATCACCCTGGTGCTCTCCGAGTGGTTCAAGGCCCGCCAGGAGGGCGACGAGGCGGGGACCAAGGGCATCCTCACGGTCAACCGCATCGAGACCCGGCTCTACGCCATGATCCTGGCCTACGCCTTCACCTGCCTGCCGCTGCTGCAGGTCCAGCTGGCCACCGCTGATATCGACGAGAGCCGCTCGCTGGAGTGCGGCACACGCCAGTTCGCCTCGGGAGGCTGGTCTGAGGGGGCGTTTGGCGCGACCGCGAGTTCGATCGGTGGCCAGCAGGCGAGGATTCCGCTGTGGTGGGCGGGCGTGCATGCAGTGTCCCACGGGCTTACCGCTGCGGCGATCCACGCCATTCCCTGCTCGACGGACTTTGAATCCATCCGCATGGAGCTGGACCTGCACAGCGTCGAAGATCCGGGGCTGCAACAGGAGGTCGGCGAGTTTCAGCGCCAGTGCTTCGGGCCGGCGCGCAACCGGCTGCTACAGGAGGGCGGCACCATCGAGGCGACCCGCGCCATGGACGTGGACTGGATCGGCTCGAACTACTTCCATGCTACGCCCGGCTACTACGACAGCTTCTACGCCGGGCGGCCCATCGCCGGCTTCCCTTACGAAGCTGAGCGGGATGTCTCCCGGCCCAACACCGGCCCGGGGATGCCGGGCTATCCCTCCTGCCGGGAGTGGTGGTCCGCCGAGAGCGTTGGCCTGCGGGCCCGGCTGCATGAGGAGGTCAGCCCCGGGTTCTGGGACGACTTTCGCAGCGTCTTCACCAGCAGCGACGCCGAGGACTACGTGATCCGGCGCCTGGTCAGCCCCCGCTCGGGTGCGGCCAGCGGCAACCTGGATCAGGCGGTGGTGGGCTTTCGCGGCCTGGACGGCGGCGGCTTCTGGGATGCCACCGTGACGGCCGGCGCCATGGTGGGCGGCACCCTGTCGATCCTGCCCTTTCAGGCCGGCATGGATATGCTCAAGCAGGCGCTGCCGATGGTGCAGGGCATCCTGGTGATGGCCATCATCATCTGCATACCCTTCGTGATGGTCATCTCCAGCTACAGCTTCAAGGTCGCCGGCATGGCCACCTTCGGGCTCTTCGCCATGTGGTTCCTGACCTTCTGGTGGGAGCTCGCCCGCTGGATCAACGCCAACCTGGTGGATCTGCTCTACCGCAGCGACGCCGCCAAGCTGAGCTGGCTCTCCGCCGCCAACAACCTCTACGACCGTATGGTGCTGCAGTTCGTGGAGGGGATGATGTTTCTGGTACTGCCGACGATCTGGGTGGCCGTGCTGGGATGGGCAGGCATGAAGGTCGGCAGCGAGCTCGCAAGAGGCATCGGCGACGGTGGTGGGAAGACTGCCCAGGGAGCAGGGAAGCAGGGAGGGGACAAGGTCCAGTCGAAGTCCTGAGCAGTGGTGAACCATACCCCTCAGTGCTCCGGATCGGAAGAGTATGGAGACCCACCAGGATCACTAGAGCTAGGCCCGTAGCGGAGATGATCTGGCACATCCTCATGGTCTTCGCTTGCCGAGGTGCTGTGTAGCATTCCCTGAGCCACCCCACCAGCCACCACGGCCGCTCCTCCGGCCACCTTGCCGGCTCCACGAGCGATGCGCCGCCACCCTTCCTGGGTGGTGGCCGTTTGGGCGGTGGACTTGGCCACGCCAGCGGCGGAGTCGCGTAGCAGGCGCAGCGAGTCTGTCGTGCTCGCCTGGGTGTGCCAGCCATCGGACCAGCCTTCCTGCTGTCCACCGTTGAGGGCCTTCCGAGCTGCCTGGCGGCCAGCGCTAGCGGCTCGGGTGAGAAGTGATTTCAGCGCCATGGGCGTCCCTCCCTGGGTACATCAGCCCTTTAGCATAGACATGGAGAGGGGGAAGCTCCAGCCAGGTTAGCCGAGGGATGCGAGGTGCTCGATGGTCTCGGGGTATTTCTGGACCAGCCGGATGAGGGTCTTGGCCTGGGCGTTGGGCTTGGCGCGGCCCTGTTCCCAGTTCTCCAGCGTCCTGGGGTTGGTGCGCAGGTACATCGCAAACACCGGGCGCGACATATGCAGCTTCTCGCGCAGAGCGATGAGCTCATCGGCAGTGACGTCAGGGACCTCATCCAGAGCGACAGGATGCGAGCGCAGCGTGCGCTTGCCTTGGCGCTCCTCCGCCAAAGCGTCGAAGCCCTCAACGAGTTCGTCAAAGATGTTGCGGTCCATGGTCATGTCCTCGTAACGACACCAAAAGTATACGCAATTTGCGTATATTTTTCGCTGCTGGTTAATGCAGCCTTCGCTCGCTGCCAAGAGCCTTTGCAGGGGCGGAGCGGCAAAGGCTGAAAGGCCAAAGGCTGGAAGGGAAGGGGGCTCAGGGGAAAGGGGCTTGCCCTGAAAGGCTGGATAGATCGTGAACGCCACAGGGAAAGGGCAAAGGGTTGCTGCCGGTGCTGGTCGTTTCTCAACTGGTCGCGGCGCCGCCTGCTTGAAGCGGCGCTGCAGAAAGAAACCGCAGCTTCTGCAGAAAGGCTCCCACCTAACTCGCTGATTCTGCTGTTTTTGCAGTATGTGCTTCCCACACGTCGGCACGTCTGTGCAGAATGAAACGCTGTCTGCATCTACCGACAAGGAGGTCGCCGTGGGATTTCGCTTCCAGCGCCGCATCAGCCTCGCACCGGGGATTCGCCTCAACCTTAGTAAGCGGGGCCTCGGGCTTTCGGTGGGCCCGCGTGGCGCGAGCCTCAGCGTGGGGCCAAGGGGCGTGCACGGCCATGCGGGCATTCCCGGCACCGGGCTGGCCTATCGCCAGAAGCTCAATGCTCGGAGCCGTTCAGCTGGGCGTGGGAGCAGCGGCGCTGGTCGCTCCAGCCCCGCGGCAGGCCTGGAGGCGCTGCTGGCTCAGGGCGAGTCGCTGCCCATCCGGCTGGATATCGATGGTGATGGCGACATCCTCTATGCCCACGGTGACGGCACGCACATGAGCGACTACGAGGCGCGCGTGCTGCGGCGGCATGCCGGGGAGTCTCTGCGCGAGCAGTTGGCACAGCACTGTGAGCGCCTCAATGCCGACCTGGACCGCCTGGGGCGGCTCCACGAGGAGACGCCCCACCCGGATAGCACCGGCTACGTCACCCGAGACTTCACCGAGGCGCCGCCAGCACCGCCGGCGCTGCGTCAGCCCGCCTGGTGGTATCGGCTATGGCCGCCCGCCAGGCGGCGCGTCGAGGAGGAGAACCGGCGCCGGCAAGCGGCCTTTGATCAGGCCTATCGCGACTGGGAGTGGCGCAAGGCGACGCACGACGAGGCTGAGTTCGCACGCCACCTTCGCGAAGGGGAAGGCGTGCTGCATGACCCGGACGCCATGGAGCAGACGCTGCGCGAACGCCTGGAGGAGATCGACTGGCCCCGTGAAACCGCCATCGACTTCGACCTCGGCAGCGACGTCAGCACCATTGCCGTGGATATCGACCTCCCCTGCGAGGAGGAGATGCCAGACCGCTACTGGACCATGCCTGCCAAGCAGGTAAGGCTCACGGCCCGCAAGCTCAGCGACACCCGGCAGCGCAAGCTCTACCGGGATCATGTCCACGGCATTGCCTTTCGTGTGCTGGGGGCAGTCTTCGCCCGGTTGCCTGCAGTCCAGGAGGCGCGAATCTCAGGCTATCGCCAGATCACCGACCCGGCCACCGGGGGCGAGCGCGACCAGTACCTGTTCAGCGTGAAGGTCAGCCGCGAGCAGTGGGACAGGATTCACTTCGACAGGCTGGAGCAGGTGGACCCCGTGGCCGCCATGGAGGCCTTCGCCCTACGCCGCGACATGACCAAGACCGGCATCTTCCGCGATATCGAGCCGTTCAAGCTGGTGTAGGTGCTGTCCTACTCCCCCAGCGACTTCAGCAGCGCATCTCGGGCATCCAGGTAGAACTGGATATCCACCTTGGTGGCCATCTCGTCCGACAGGTCGAACAGCAGCTTGCGACAGGTGACCGGCATCAGGATGGCCGTGGCGCCTTTCTCCACGGCAATTTCCACCATGGTGACCGGATTGTGGATCGGCTCGATGGAGCCGCCGAGGTTGATCTCACCCACCACGATCAGGCCGCCACGAATGCTGCGCTTGAGCAGTGCTGAACTCATGGCGATCAGCGCCGCCACGCCGAGCTTGCTGCCGGCCTTGGCGGCGTCGAAGGCGCGCAGTTGAACGGTGAACTCATGCTGACGCGGGTCCTTGTCGCCGACCAACTGCGCGGCGCGAGTGTAGAGGTTCTGCTCGGCGTACCCGATGCTCTCCCGGAAGGCGGGAGGCACCGGCTTGTTGAGGATCTTCACCCCGGAGCCGGGTCCCTCGTTCACCTCGATGCGGAACAGGCCCGGATGCTCCTCCTGGCCGTTGCTGGCCTGGCCGCCGGGGCTGATGCTCCACACCTGGCCGGGTTCCAGTGGATCGTTGCCGATGCTGTTGTCGCTCTGCAGCTCCGGAGTGGCCACGAACTTCTCCACGCCGTCTTCACCCATGGTGTAGCTGAAGTGGGTGTTGCGGAACTCCGCAGCGCCGATGCGTTTCTGCTGTTCCTTGACCCGCCGGCGTGCCTCCATGGCGATATGGATGGCCCACTCCAGGTCGTCGTCGCTGGGTGACAGGTCGTCGCCGGGGTAGAGCAGCTTCAGCAGGCCGCTGGCGGTCTTGTTGACGGCGTTGGTATCGCGGCCGGAGAGTGCGCCGCCGAAGAAGACGCGCCCTTGCCACTGGGAGACGCGGCTCTGGCTGCGCAGCTGGCTCCAGCACTCCGAGAGGAAGTCGCTGACCAGGCCGAAGTGGTCGGTGAGCAGTTCCTTACTGACCTTGGGCACGTCCCAGCCGGGGAGGAAGGCATGGATGCGGTCCATGAAGGCGGTATCGTGGCGCATCTCCTCCGGCAGCGGCCCGAACAGGTGGCCGATGCGCTGCTGATGCTCCACGTCCACATCGAAGTTGCCCACCAGCACGATGGAGCCATCGGCGCGGATGCTCTCCTTGCCACGGGAGAACTCGCCGCTCTCCATGTAGCCCTTCATGATGTTGACGCCGTCCTTGTTGTCGAACGAGATGCCGGACACCTCGTCGAAGCAGACCACGTCGTACTGACACACCAGACCGCGCTGGCCGTTGGCGTTGTTGACGAACATCTTGGCTACCGTGGCCTTGCCGCCGGAGATCAGGTGGGCGTAGGGCGAGACCTGCTGGAACAAGTGGCTCTTGCCGGTGCCGCGGGGACCAAGCTCGACGACGTTATAGTTGCGCTCCACGAAGGGCACCATGCGCAGCAGCATGGCGTCCTTCTGACGCTCGGTGAGGCCCGCAGGCTCGATACCCGTAGAGCGCAGCAGGAAGGCCTTCCACTCTTCGGTGGTGAAGTGACGGCGGGCGGCGGCCAGCTCATCGAGCACGTCGCGTTTGGAGAGCTGGATCTCGCGCAGGGCACGGATGCCGAAGGGGCGCCCGCCTTGCTCCTGGGCGATGCTGGCGTCGTACTCCAGGGTCAGCTCGACGTAGAAGCCGCCGGTCAGCATGCGCTCGTGCTCGCTGACCAGTTCATCCGGAATCCGCACATCGTTCAGGCGCAGGCTGGGCAGGCTGGCCATGTAGATATCGTTCTTGGTATCCAGGCGTGCCTGGATCAGGTCAATGATCTTGATCTCGCCCTTCTCGCGAGCGCGGGCCTTGAACAGCTCCTCCTCGCCGGCCTTGATGGTGCGCGACTTGAGTTGTCGCTGCACCACCTCCAGGCCCTCCTCGATCTCTTCCGGATCGGTGCTGGCACAGTAGCGGCCGAGCAGGAACTCCACCACGTAGGTGGGAACCGGAAACTGCCGGGCGAAGGTGCGCACCAGATCCTTGCGCACCAGGTAGCCGTCCAGCAGCTCAGCCGCCTTGCGATCCAGTTCATCGAGTTCCATGACGTCTCCGAGTGTCTGTTATCAAGGGCTATGCACCGCCGCCGATGGTGGTGGAGCGCTGAGCGATTACCTGGCCGCTGTCGTTCAGCACCACGGCGTGGGCGGTTTCTCCTTCGAGGTCGTCATCGTCGACGACGACCGAGGCCTTGCCACCCGCCTTGAACGGCTTGGGCGAGAGCACCAGGCTGCTGGCCGGGTCACCGGCATGGCGACGAACATCCAGCGTCAGGCCGTCGCTGTCGCCTTCCACCACAATGGTACAGCGCAGTCCTTTCCACACCAGGTCATCGATCAGCACCGAGGGCTTGGGGCCGGCGCTGCCGGTCACCACCAGTTCCGGCGTGACGCACTCCTGCAGACTGAGTCCACCATGGGTGTAGGTCTCGCCTGCCTTGAAGCAGTGGATGCTCTCCGCCAGGGCGAAGTGTACCTGTTCGTTCCAGTACCAGGGGAAGCGCGCAGCGTCTGTATGGGCTCCCGGCTTGAGCGCGGCACAGCGCCCCCACTTGGTCTCCACCAGGCTGGCCGGCAGCTCGGTCTTGGGCAGCTCCCCCGGCAGCAGTAGCCAACCGTGATCGGTTACTACGCGAACCTGTGACCAGCCCTGGGCTAGCAACGCCTGGATGCGTTCTGCCACCTCCGCCAGCATGTCATCGACGTGCTGGGCCAGCTTCCAACCGCGCTCATGGCCAGCGTGATCGATATCGCCGAACTCGCACCAGGCTGGCCGGGAGGTGTCCAGGGTTTCCTTGTGCAACTGCTCCACCTGGCGACGCTCCAGCACTTGCCAGCCGTTGTCGCGCAGCAATTTCTGGAACAGGTGGCGGGTGATAGGGGTGAACTGATAACCATCCGGTTCCTCCTGGATGGCGCTGCTGCCCAGGATGGGTGCCACTGCGTACTTGCCGGTACCGGTCACGCTGGGAAGAGCCGCCCAGGTGCTGTGTTCGGCGACGTCCAGTCCGCGGTTGGTTAGGCGCTGGGATAGCCGCTTGCCGCAATCCATGCGCAGGCCATCCACGAAGAGTACGCACTCGCTTGGCTGGGCATGGGGGGGTGCCTCGCCGCGCTTCAGGCCATCAACGCCTGGTCGCCACACTTTCTGGAGGTGGCGGGCGGCCTCGTCGGCCCAGCGTCGGTACATCGCGCGTATTGCCGCGAAAATGGCCTCCTGCTCGCGCTGGCCGTTGATCAGCTCCAGCGCCCTCAGCAGGGCGTCGTCGGCCTTCCAGCCCTCGTCCAGGTAGGCCTTGCGCATATCCTCCGCCTGGCCCCCAGCCAGGCTGCGCTCCGTCACCTTTGCCAGCTCGGCGAGGGGGGCCAGCGCCATGGCCAAAGGGCTCTCGCCCAACTCCGCCCATACCCAGTCGCGGCGATGGCCGTGCTCGCTCTCCAATGCTTCCAGCCGCTCACGAGCCTCATGGGCCGGCAGGTTGCCCAGCACGCACAGCGCATGATAAAGACGCTCCTCTTCCTGCTGGTTGAGCTGCGGCCAGATCGCCATTTGCTCAGATTCAGAGAAGAAATCCAGGGTAGGCGGCGTGAGCTGGCGAATCTGTTCGATCAGCTGCTGGTAGCGGCGGGGGGCCTCGGCGAAACGTGCCCAGACCGTTTTCCAGTTGCCCTGGCGTTGCGTGAAGCGCTCCAGCGCATCCAGCACGCTCTGCTTCTCCGGATGTATGCCATAGCGAGAGTGGCAAACCTGGCAGAAGGCCTGCCATTCGTGGTGAGGACGACTGGCCTTCATGACTTCAGGTTGGTTCAGCCAGTCCAGCAGGTCGCGCACCGGGTCGCCCCCGGTGAGCAGCGTATTGAAGGCCTCGGCGTCCAGGTGGCGTCCCTGCAAGTCTGCAAGTGTCTCCCGGAGCAACCGGGGCAGGGCGGACAGCAGCGCCTGGCGTGTGGCAGCGTCACCGGCCACGTCCAGGCCCAGCCCGCCCTGCTGGGAGGAGAGGAACGCCCGCGGCGTCCAGTCCTTGGCGTTGACTTGGGACCAGAGTGTGCCCCGGTACTGCAGCTCGGCCAGGGGCTTCAAAGCTTCCGGGCACTCGCTGACGGCGCGTAGGTCCTGGCGCCCCACGCCGGGCAGGTAGAGGATGGGCGGTGTCTCATCGTCCAGCTCGATTCCCTCCACGGTGCCGGCGATGGCGCAGCGCAGCCAGATTGCCGGGCCGCGGCGGTGCTCGGGGGCATAGTCGCCCAGCACCAGAAGCTCCGGAAGCTCGGTCTGGATCTGGGCTATCACCGGCTCCCACAGGCGCTCGCGGTCCGGCCACAGGATGCAGGCCGGCGCGGCCTGAACGTCCGGGTTGTAGGCGGCGGCCTGACGGATCCGCCCAACCAGCTTTTCTAGTAGTGCCATGCTTTAGAATTCCCACTTGTCGGCCAGCACTGCGATCAAATCAGTCTGACGCTCTTTCACAACCTCCGGTGTCCATTGGTCTTCACCTAGCACCTGGCTAGTGAGTGCGTAGGAGGAGACGTTGCTACGGCCACGGAAATAGGCGTTCTTTTTCTTATCGAAGTCATAGTTCTGAGCCTGAGAGTTCCGGCGCTTGTTCAGCGGTACAAGATTGGCCAGCCGATGAACCCACTGCTTCCGCATCTCTGGCTCTGGCCACCATTCGAGCCACTGACTTGTGGCCGGGACGGTTTGTGGCAACACATGCTCGATGGTCAGCACCGTCGGGTCATAGGTTGCCCCACCATCCGATACGAATGAATCCAGCCGGAGTATCAGGTAGTTGCGTCGACGGGCGGTCAGTGTATAGATGTCGCCCTGTAGGACCCGCCGCATTTCGGATTTTTCATCTTCAGTTAGTTCGACATCTCGTACTGGATTGTCGTAGTCATGCGGCTGCTGAAGCGCCGCGATCAGCAATGCATAGCGCTCGATACGCTGGTTCACGTTTTTCGCACAAATGTGCATGTAGGCCGCCAGGCGCTCCAGCTTTCTGAAGAACCACTCTACATAGGCAGGTTCGTTCTTGTGGTCCGCCAGGAACACCATGGCAGGCGGTACCCAGTCCGAGTTGTCGATGCGATTAAGCCAGCGTAATGTGCGATTGACCTTATCAGCATCCGTCTCGGCTACGTAGTGGGACTCTCGAAGAACCGAAAGGGTCTCGGCATAGGGTTCCAGCACGTCTTCGATCAGCGTGCGTGTATCGCTGACCTGTGTCAGGACGTGATTGCGGAATTCCTCCAGCAATGCCCGCTTAGCTTTCTCTTTCGCATGGATCATGCGTACGTAGACGAATAGGTCGTTGAAGCCCGCGCGCCCAAGGTCGACCTCCATGTCTTCCCAGCGTTCGTTGTAGATTTCCTGTTCGCTGGTGGTTGGAAGTTTTCCGATCACATCGGCCTTGATAATGTCCGTCGGCTGAAGGTCTAGTCCACGACTGTTCATGACGGAAAATACGCGAAAAGCAGATTTCTGGCTGGGAGTAGAAACCGCCACGAGGAAGCAGCGTTGCAGCAAGAAGCTGATGAAGTCACCCAGTCGCTCAGGTGAGTCGCCGAATCGCGACCTGAGCCGCTCGATCAGAAGATTGCTGTTTGCCTGAATGTTTTTCTGGGATTCATTTTCAAGCGACGCGGGCCCCAAGGCTAGAAGATCATTGAATGCCAGGCCCTGCACGTAGCAGGTGAAGAACTCGCGATCTTTTTCACGCAGCGTCAACCGCGGCTTTGGCTTCAGGCCTGCGAACTTGTTTCCGGGCTCGGTGATGTACTGGCTGAGTGTGAGCCGGTCCTCACCTTCTAACTGGGCGGCAATAGCGGCGAGCAGGATCGTTAGGGTGGTCAGGCGCTGCTGCCCATCGATCACTTCGGATTTGGGGCTTCCCTCTTCCTTGATGAGCACAATGCTGCCGAGAAAATAGCCTTCCTCCTCTTCGCTCCGGAAGAAGTCATATAGATCATCGAAAAGCTCTGAGGACTGATCAGTCGTCCAAGCATAGGGACGCTGATACGATGGTATCAAGTATTCAAAATCTGAACTGAAAATCTTGGCTAGCGGAAACTCTGCTCCACTGATCTTTTTGCTCATATCGTTTTCGCTCCCTGTTTGTTACCGCCAGCGTATATTGGTAGCCGTTACTCTTTTGCCCTTGGCCTAACTTAGCTCTGTCAGTGGCTGTTCGTTCATCGTGTCGTGATCCAGTAGTGGTGACCGGTTTCATGGAGTCAGCGGCCCGATATACAGCGGCACTTCGGATCTCCCGCTCGCCTCCCACAGTAGCTGCATGGTGCATAGGAGGCGCGCTCATCCCGCTGCAGGTCGGTAAGCTCATCGGCTCGGTGGAAGTGCCCCCCTGGCTGGCCCATCTCTTTCTTGACCAGGGCCTCACCGGGTACCAGGGAGAGATCTTCGCGAATGGCCACGTTGGGTCGCAGCAGGACACCGCCTACCGGCTGCTCGCTCTGGCTGCTGCGACCCTCAGGCTTTTTTGCGGGTGTCTCACTCTTTCCGCTTCGGCTGTGCGGTTCGTTCATCGAGTGGCCGGTGATGCCCTGCATGATGTCCAGCCCGAATTCCAGCTCGTGAATGGGTCGATAGTCGCTGTCTCCCTTGATGGCCGACTTCGCCGTGGCGTGCAGGATCAGGTTATCGTCCACCTCCAGGTCGAGCATGATCCGCTCGAAGAGCTTGGCCATCGTAGGCTCGACCTTGACGTTCAGGGACGCCAGAGGCTGGCGAGAATCGTTGGGCTGCACCTGGCGCCCGTGGCGAGTGGGGGAGAGCAGGCTGATCTTGCCGACGCCGTCTCGTGGATCTGTGCAGTAGAGCGTCAGCCTCTCTGCCTCGCTGACATCCCCGGCAGTGGGCATCTCGTACCCTGCACCAATGACGGAAAAGTAGGCGTTGCGCGCCACATGGACCTCGATGTTCTTGGCCAGGCGCAGGCGTGCGCGGTCATGAGCGATCCAGGCGGCCCCTTCCGAGATGATGGAGAAGCCGCGATCGGAGATCTCCACCCGGGTGGCGCCGAACATCTCATAGAGGCCGGACTTGACCGCGGGCATATTGACGATGCCGCCTGTGGCGAGGCACAGCGAGATATCCGAGGTGGTCAGGTCCGCAGCCTCGATCAGGGTCTTGGCGCGCTTCACCCCCTGGCGGATCTTCTGGCCGATGATCTCCTCCAGCTCGCTGCGGGTCAGTAGGATATCAAGATCTGGATCTTTCAAGTCGTCGCGGAAGTAGCCCGGAACATAGACGTGCACCTGATCTCGGGAGGAGAGCTTGATCTTGGCTTCCTCGGCGCGAGTGAGCAGATTAAGTCTCGCACCGGGGTCGACATCGGCTTTATCTGGTTTAAGGCCTGCTGCCTCGACGGCACGTTTCTCGACCTCATTCCGGATGGCGTCATCCATCTTGTCCCCACCGAGCTCGTAGGTACCATCGTTGCGGATCTGCACGAGCATGCCGTTCTGGACCTGGCAGAGCGTCAGGTCAAGTGTGCCACCGCCCCAATCGAATACCAGTAGAAACTGCCCCTCAAGGCGGCGGATCTCGTTTTCCGGATCCTCCTTGGTACGCAGGTAGCCGTAGAGAGCCGCCATGGGTTCATGGACGAACTGCTCAATCACCAGGCCGGCTTGGTGGAAGGCCTCGCGAAGCTCGCGGCGCTGCCTGCCGTCCATATCGACGGGAATCGTGACGACGGCCCGATTGATAGCTGTTGTGCTGTTATAGCGCTCTGTATCTTGTTCAGCTTGTCCGATTACAAATTTTACAATGTCCGCGACCATGTCGCGGGGACGTCGTGGGACGCCATCGACATGCACATGCTCCCGATCCAGCAGCATCTTGGGTGATCGCACCACGTTGCCGATGACACCGATCTCGTGGGTCGTCAGGCGCTTCTTTGCCTCGCCGCCGCAGATTACATTGTCGCCCTCGTAGCAGACCACGGAAGGGTAGGGCTCACCCCCTTGGTCGAATACCACTGTCCGGCCATCGATGACCTGGCTGATCAGACTGTTGGTGGTGCCGAAATCGAAACCGAAGACTTCCATGTCACTCTCCTTCTGTCTCGCGCAGGATCTTCTTCAGATGCTCAAGCGTCTCGTCCACATGTTGGGAGACGATATGCAGCTTGGGCGGGTCGCGTTGCAGGGCGATCAGCGCATCTTGTAGGCGGGGGACCTCGCTTTTCAGCACCTTGGTCACCTGGGAGCGCAGCCGGTGCTTGTCGTCTGCGAGGTGGATGCTGGTGGTCTGGGCGCTCTGCTTCTCTTGGTGTAGCGCCTGCTCGAGCTCTTTGACTCTGGCCATTAGGGCGTCGTGTTCGTGGCGCAGGGCCGTATGTTCCTGGCGAGCCTGATCGCGCTCGGCGGTGCGTTGCTTGACGTCTCGCTCCAGCCGCTCCAGGTCGCTGGCCTGGCGGGCCCTGGTGTTCTCGATCTGGCGCGACATCCAGCCCAGTGGGGAGAAGTCGGCATTGGCCTGGGTATAGGCCGCCTTCAATAGGGCTTCGGTGGCCTGGGAGGGGTAGTGAGTGCTGGTGGTGAACACCCCCTCCGCTCTCAGGAAGCGCAGGATCTCATCCTCTCCGGCCCACCCCTGGTTGGCCTGCCAGATCAGGCTGAGGAAGAGCAGGTTGCACAGCTTGGCAAGGTTCTCCTTTTTCTCCTTGGCTTGGATCTCCTTGTTAGCCTCTACCTGCTGCACTCGGCTGGCGTAGCGCCTGAAGAGCTCCTTGGCGGGAATGCGGTCATCATCGCTGAGCGGCAGCCAGTCATCGACACACTCCATGGCGAGGTCGAATCCTTCTCGACCAGCGTCGATGGCGAACTTCAGCAGCAGGTCCTTGATGGTGCGATTGCCATGGACCTCGAAGGCGGCGAATGCCAGGTTGACGGTTCGAGCGAGCGAGGCGTCCTCGCGCTGGGCGAGGTCGAGAAGCTCAGAGCTCTGGGCGGCCGAGAGCGTACGCTCCTCCAGCTTTTTCAAGGCCGGTTCGGTGATCCTCTTCGGCGTACCCGAGGAGGCATAGAAACGCTTGATGATATCGAAGACGCGTGTGACGGCCTTACTGCCCTTGGCTCCCTTGCTGGAGGCGCTGTCACTCTCCGTGTTCACATCCTGGCCCGATGACGACGACACCGTCGTTTTGTCCTGGTCGGCTTCGCTTGCCCGATAGTGCCCTCCGGGCCGCCTATCTTGCCCGGCCACTGGTGTCTGCGGGGATGCAGGCGACGGGGAGGGGACCGTTCTCCGCCGGGGCTCGTCGTTGTCGTGTTGTTTGCCACGAGACTCGCCCTGGGAGACGGTACCGGTTGCCTTGTCGATGATCTTGACGGCTTTTTTCTCTTCCTTCGGGGAGTCACTCATTCTCTACGTCCTCGATGATACGGGTGGCCAGGGCCTCGAATAGCGGGCTGTGGCGAAGCTTTTTTGTCCAGTGGGTGGCCTCTTCATGGTCGCCCGCTTCCCAGCAGGTGTTCATGGCCAGCGCCTGGATCTTGACCCGGTCGTGATCGGTGGTGAGCCGCTTGCTGGCCAGGTGTACAAGCTGGGGTAGCTGCTCCTGCTGCTCTGCCAGCGGCAGGCTGCAGAAGCGCATGATTTCGGCGGTCAGAGTATCCACCGGCAGGCTATGGTCGGAAGCGATTCGGGTATCGGGTGCGGAGCAGTGCTTGCCGGAGCGCAGTCCGTTCATCACCTGGCAGGCGATAGCGACCTGGCCGCCGGGTGCCAGGGCCACCGCCTCGTTGAAGGCGTTATCGTTGAAGTTGACCAGCGCCTTGATCAGGTTGGCCAGCGGGCGGTTGAGGAAGCGCAGTGCCTCGCGGGCGGCGTGGTACTTTGCTGAATAGTCATCAGGACCCAGGCTTGTGCCACCCCGCTGGTCCTTGGCCAGCACACCATAGAGGAAGTCGCTGACGCCTTCCAGGTAGTACCTGGCGCCATCCTCCTGCTTGGCCACGGTGATGAACTGGGCGATACGGTCGCTTTCCAGCGGCTGGTTGACGATCAGCGTGTTGAAGACCCGCTCGACCGTGGCCAGCTGTGCCTCGGTGGGGATATCGAATTCGATATGGTAGGTCACCGAGTAGTCGGCGCTGGTCAGGGTGACCTCGTGGAAGCCCGAGGTGATTTCGCTGAGTCGGCGGCATGCCTGTCGGCTGGAAACTTCCTGCTGGTCGATCACGATCCGCTCCGCCTGCTGGATCACCCAGTCCGCCGGTGGGAACGGGCTGGCCACCACCTCACCCCGCTCCTTGACCATGCGGCTTCCCACCAGCAGCTGCGGGCGCTTGAAGGGGTGCTGGTCGAAGATGTGTTGCCGCCTTGCCTCGCGGTCCGTGAAGACCTCTCCGCACTTGTTGCACTTGAAGGTGAGAGGGCGGTTGGGCTCCGTCGGAATCTCGGGGATCAGCACGCTGCCCCCGGCGTTGCCGGGGTCCACTGCATCGGTGATCTTGGCCATCATTAGCCTCCTTGCGTATTACTGAATTGTTTTTATCTCCAAAGCACCACCTTTAAATAATCATCTGTTAGTTCAAACTGTGGTTCAGTGCCATTATGCTCGCGCATGGAAGGGATGATTTTAGTTCGTACTCCCATGCCGCGAGCATCTACATAGCCATAGTCACGCAAGACTTCGATAATAAGTGGGTTTCGTGGCGAGCGTTGTCCCGCGATCATCTTCTCTATCGTCATGGAGTTTTGCAGTGCCCCTGGGCTGATCCCGCCTCATTCATGAGGGCTCGATTCGGGCGGTCTGAAGCTGCTGGCCGGCGGCATTGATCATCAGGTTCCATAGCGCTGGCGTGATA
>NZ_JARWAM010000029.1:0-20275 GCF_031451695.1 Franzmannia qiaohouensis | reverse complement strand
CTTGGTTACCGGACACCGGCACAGGTGTTTTTGGGTGAATACTCAGGAGCCCTCAACACCGCAGGTGCTGCGCTTATTACTTGAATTCAGGTGATTACCTGACCTTTCTCTCCATCGTGGCGCTCATCGTGGTCTCCCCCGGTGCGAATCTGGTCCTTCTGCTGCAGGCGACGCCAATGCAAGGCCGTGTGACGGGGGTGGTGATGACTCTGGGCTTCGGTGCGGCGATCATATCTCATGCTATGCTGGCTCTCGTCGGCGTTGGGGCACTCGTTGCAGCGTCTGTAACGCTATTCACAATCATCAAGTTCATTGGTGCTGGATACCTTATTTGGCTAGGCATTAAGACGCTTCGAGTCGCCCTAACGAGCGCGCCCGCTATTGCGTCGCAGCCGATAAATTGTGAAGCATTGCCGAGGATGAGCGTCGGACGGGCCTTCGTGCGGGGCTATCTCACCAATATCCTCAACCCCAAGCCCGCCATCTTTTATGTTGCGGCCTTTCCCAGTTTCTGAGTACTGGTGGGACGGGTTACTGGCTGGGCGGGCTCGGCCTGGGGGCCAGCCATGCTCTGGTCGCTCTATTTTTCTATAGTGTGGTCGTCATCACATTAGACAGAGTTGCTGGGTGGTTACGGCGACCGTCAGTATGGAAGTCGATCCAGGGTGTATCTGGTCTGGTCTTCCTGCTTATCGGTGGTCGGCTCTTGATTTCTCGCTCCCCGGCTTAATTCCTCGAGGCCCTAAGGTGCAGTGAAATTATTGTTCGGGCGATGGAGCTGTCGAGAGTCGCTTTAGCTACAGCCAAGCCAGGCGTTACTCATAACGGTTGTTACTTTGGAGGAGAGATAAAATGATAATTGTCATTACCAAATTCCGGTTGCCTAAGCCCGTCAGCCGTGAAGAAGCAAGAGATATCTTCCTAAGTACAGCACCCAAGTATAAAGGCGCATCTGGTCTCCTTCGCAAGCATTACATAATGTGGGAAGATGGGGGTACTGTCGGTGGGGTTTATCTTTGGAATTCCCGACCTGAGGCGGAAGCCATGTACACAGAAAGTTGGAAGGCGTTCGTTCGCGAGAAGTATAGTACAGAGCCTTCCGTCACGTACCTAGACAATCCAGTCACCGTCGATAATGTGTCCGGAGAGATTGTCTCCAGTGAATAATATGGTTTTACATTATTGCCTTTCTGACTAACTACAATGCTGTCCACCTCGCTTATCAAGCGGGTAGCTTGTAGTCGTCTTGACTACCTAACATGTCGGACGTCGTTATACATTACAGATATAGAGACGAATATGAACTGTATTTTTTGCGATATTGTAAGCGGCAAAGTCCCGTGCCATAAAATATGGGAGGACCCAGATCATTTGGCTTTCCTGTCAATCTTTCCGAATACGCCTGGATTCTCGGTAGTCATTCCAAAGCAGCATGCCGAGAGCTATCTGTTTGCTCAGGAAGATGAGGTTGTGTCAGCACTGGTATTAGCAGCGAAACGAGTCGGTACCCTGCTCGATAATGCTCTTGATGGCGTCGCTCGAACGGGGATGATCTTTGAAGGATACGGAGTGGATCACCTGCATGCTAAGCTATTTCCGATGCATGGTACGGGTAGCAGTCATGAGTTCAAGCCGATTGCTTCTAGTTTAGATAAATACTTTGAAAGCTATGAAGGCTATATTTCGTCTCATGATTACAAGCGAGCAGATGATGACGTACTTGCCGAACTCGCTGCAAAAATAAGAACATATGCAAATGTATAGATGTTCTAGTGTGAGGCTGCTGGTTTTCTCCGCTATAATGTACATGATTTAATACTTGGTAGATAGGAGGGGGAGTTGTATAAAATAGAAAGAGCAGTCTTTCCAGCTGACTTGAATGATGTTCTTGACCTATACCATGAGTATATAAATAGCACTTCTGCGGATCTCTCTTTTCAGAATAATGAGGAGGAGTTCAATGGATTGCCTGATAAGTATAGCTCTGAAGAGGCTAAGATTTTTTTGTTGAAAAGAAACGGTAGCCCCGTTGGGTGTGGGGCATTTAGAAAGTTGGATGACACGGCTTGTGAAATGAAGCGAGTTTATATCCGCCCCAGTGCGCGTGGAAGTAATTTGGGTGCCAAGCTAGTTGACAGAATATTGAAAGAAGCCATCACTAGCGGCTATAAAAAAATATGTCTTGATGTTCTCCCTGAGTTCAAGGCAGCCTTGAAATTATACAAGTCATATGGATTCGCTCAGCATCCACCCGTGACGAACAATCCAGTCCCAGGAACTCAGTTCTTGGGGTTGGACTTAGAGCTGTATAGTCAGGAAATGCAACGTGCCAGCAGCTGAGTGTAGCGTCATGCCACGCCATACTTGGCATCTAAGTGATCGGGGTTATTTCTGTGGAGATCAATCGTCATGCATCAGTTATCGCCTCAGCCGAGGTGTATGTTGATGCCCCATCATCATTGCTATGGGTGGTGTGCCGATCACATCGACGCTCCAGACAGTCGACTCGGGGCGGATGATTGGCTGGACTGGACGTGCGCCACTCGGCATTCGTGCTGTCCACACGTGGGTGTTTGAGACAGAGGGCGTGCATTTTCGTCAGTGGTTCAGGCCGGACAGGAGTTCGTTTCCAAAACAGCCGCTCACCGTCAGGAGGAAGGCTGGGATTTAACCTATGTGCAGTTCAAGTATAAGGGCGTTAAAGTGGAGATGGGTAACGCCGATGACGTGCGGATATTTGATGTGGGCGATCAGGCATGGATTAAGCTAAACATTGATCTATCTCGTTATAAAAAAGTTCGGCTGTTGGGTTTGGATTTGCCCCTTATGTTGAGGGGGGATTGGATCAGGTATAAGTCCATGCTGCTACGGCCGGTAGATGTCGAAGATATTAGTGCCATCCATGAGGAGGCATGATCAACCCCTACGGTTGCCATCTTTATGTTGGGTTTCTTGCAAACTGAGGACCCGCTGTCTACTCTTTCTGCGATGTCAGTGAAATAAAGCAAGGCTATAAAAGCAAGCGCCAGGATAATACACCGCATTATAACTAGCTTGCGAAAGGACTATCGAATGGATAGTGGCGACTATCGAATCTACCAACTCACCCCCGATGACCTGGTGCTGATGGATGGGCTCCTGACAACCTTCGGCGAGGTGTTCGACCAGCCCGAGACCTATACCGGCAACCCCCCTGATGCCGGCTACATGCGCCAGTTGCTCGAGAGTGATGGCTTTATTGCCCTGGTTGCGCTGAAGGGCGGTGCGGTCGCTGGTGGGCTGGCGGCTTATGAGCTGAAGAAATTCGAGCAGCCGCGCAGCGAGATCTATATCTACGATCTCGCGGTAGCGGAAGCCCACCGGCGGCAAGGAATTGCCACTGCCCTGATCGAGCATCTCAAGCGTATCGGGGCGCGGCGCGGCGCCCACGCCATCTTCGTCCAGGCAGATACCGGCGAGGAAGACCAAGCGGCAATTGCCCTGTACAGCAAGCTTGGTAGCCGTGAAGACGTTCTACACTTTGATATCGCCTTGGATGAAGGGGGCGTATAGCCAGGCATTGCCTGCCTTGTGGTATCGTGATGCCTATCGTCACTTTCATTCATTACCACTGCGTGGAGCATGACCCTTGCCCTGCGAGGATCGGCTCCAACCCTAGAGGGGGACAGGTTGAAAAAAGTAGTATTGGACGGGAAAGCGCTGTCGCAAGAAATCGAGAGCCAGCTGGCCGTACGAGTGGCGAAGATCAAGGCGCGAAGCAATGGAGTCGCCCCAATACTGGCTACGATATTGGTTGGCGATGACCCCTCTTCGGAAACCTATGTCAGAATGAAGGGCAATGCATGTGAAAGAGTGGGCATGCAATCCCTGAAGATAAAGCTTGCCCAATCGACCACTACGGAAGAGTTGCTGGCAAAAATATCTGAATTAAACAACAACCCCGACGTACACGGAATCCTTCTTCAGCATCCTGTTCCAGAGCAAATTGATGAGCGCGCCTGCTTCGACAAAATCGCTCTCCACAAGGATGTAGACGGTGTGACCTGCCACGGTTTCGGCAGAATGTCCATGGCAGAGAAAGCCTACGGCTCTGCTACCCCCATGGGCGTCATGCAGCTACTCAGTCACTATGGTATTAACCTCGCCAGCAAGCATGCAGTGGTTGTAGGTCGGAGCCCAATTCTGGGTAAGCCCATGGCAATGATGCTGCTGAATGCCAACGCCACGGTAACCATATGCCACTCAAGGACCGAAGGGCTTCCTGGAATCATACAAAATGCAGATGTAGTCGTAGGGGCGGTGGGTAAACCTGAATTCATCAAGGGCAGCTGGATCAAGGATGGCGCTGTCGTCATTGATGCCGGCTACCACCAGGGGGGAGTGGGTGATATAGAGTTGAGCAGTGTTGTAGAAAGATGTTCGGCATATACGCCTGTACCTGGGGGCGTGGGGCCGATGACCATATCCACCCTGATTTCACAGACAGTAGACGCGGCTGACAATGCGCATAGCGAAGTAGAGTAGGCCGTCAGTCGACACAGCACGAATATCAGGAGGACCTCGCCACCTGGCAACGTGAAATGGCACTGATCAGCGGCTGCGCTACGCAGGGCGTTGGTCAGCCCTGACGTGAACCTCCATGGCACTGCAAGCATAATGAGCATTTTCGCTCTTTCTGCTCTCAGCGTCACCACCATAGCTTTTGGATACGTCGTATCATCACCCGAATTACCTGTCGCCGAGCCTCGTGCTGGTCCAGCCTCACACGCTCAAGATCAATGCCTCCCCGCCCATCTTGGTATCGAGAGGGTATTTTTCCCATGGTCGAGTCGTCGACATACCCTTCTGCCACGTCGCCGTTATCGCTCTGGGACAGTGTGCTAAGGTATTGAAACTTTTTCGCTTTTCTTGACTTCATCATGCTCCTGACCTCGGTTGCATCACCCCTTGTGACGGGATGCTTTGGCTGTCGCATCGGTTCAGGCACATGCTAGGCTTGTTCTATAATGCAAGATATTCCATAAAAACGAGTACGAGCTTTGCAAAAACGTACAGATGAGCAGCTCAGGCAACCCTCAGTTATTACACAGAAAACAAGGAGTCATCTGGCGTGGAATGACTTTGAGACCGTTCTTGCAATCGCAACCGCAGGTTCTCTGTCTGGTGCCTCACGCGTTCTAGGTGTCAGTCATGCCACGGTGTTCCGACGTCTAGGTGATATCGAACAGCGTCTGGGTGTTTCTCTTTTTGAGAGAAGCCGGACCGGTTACCGGCCAACCCTGGCAGGAGAAGAACTCGCTGACACGGCGAAGATTATGGATGAGGCTGCCCTGGCAGCCGAACGTAAAGTCGCAGGACGCGATCTGGAACCCAGCGGAGAAATTTGGACAACTACAACGGACTCACTGCTGATGGGGCTGCTCTCTCCCCTGTTCACGCAATTCCGGCACAGATACCCTGGCATCATGCTTGACGTCGCCGTCTCCAACCAGTTATTCAATCTCACCCGCAGAGAAGCTGACGTCGCCATCCGTCCGTCAAATCATCCGCCTGAAAACCTGATCGGTCGACCGCTGACCAGCATTGGACAGGCCGTCTACGGACAGCGAAGCCTTGGTCTGACTCCTGGAAGGGGCATCGAGAGCTTTGCCAGCCAACCCTGGATTGGTGCAGGACCACGACTGCAGGACTCAGCGCTGGAACAGTGGATGGAGGATCATGCGCTGCAGACAGCTTGTGTCTACCGTGTAGATACCCTGGTCAATATACTCAGCGCTGTTCGATCCGGTATGGGGCTGGCTGTCCTGCCCTGTTATCTTGCGGACGAAGATCCGAATATTGTCCAGCTCACCGACCCCATCCCCGAGTTGGAATACGGACTGTGGTTTCTGATGCATCCGGATCTGCGAGGCGTAGTGAGGATTCATGCCTTCATGGACTTTCTGACGGAAGCCGTCCGTGCACAGAAACAGCGCCTGGCCGGACCATTATTGAGCTAAAGCGGTTCGCCAGTCCGAAGCACTTCGCAGTAGCGGCGAATGTAAATAAGAGAGCTATGTGTTGAATACCCCCCTCAAACCTTTTCGGCAGTTGAGGTGACGATTTGAAGAGCCAGGAAGGCTCTTGGTTTTGTCTAGTGATACATATAGTTAGGCTAGATATGGTCTTGGCTTTTACATAATTAATTTGCCTCCACTACAGCGTTGCACATGGTGTTTGTCAAGTAAAAGGAGCGTGCATTATGACGATACGAAATGCGCTAGAGCGGGATCTGGCAAGGGTGGTTGAAATCTACAATGCTGCTGTGCCGACTAGGAAGTCTACTGCTGATACTCAGCCTGTGAGTATCGAATCGAGGTCCGAGTGGTTTCACAAGCACGATCCCGAGCGACGCCCACTTCTCGTCTATGAGAAAAACGATGAAGTCGTTGCTTGGATGAGCTTCGAGGACTTCTATGGGCGTCCTGCCTATCGGCATACGGCCGAGCTCAGTATCTATATTGCACCTGACCATCAAGGGCAGCACCTTGGCCGTAATTTGCTTAGTGAGGCCATGTCCCTTGCGCCAACCTTGGGCGTGAAAGCCTTGGTTGGCTACGTTTTTTCCCACAACCTTCCCAGTCTCGGCCTGTTGCAAGCGTTCGGGTTTCAGGAGTGGGGGCGGCTACCTGACGTGGCAGAAATGGATGGAAAGGAGTTTAGTCTATGCATTATGGGAAAGCGAGTCGAGAACACTGAAATGCCAAGCTATACTGTTCAATAAAAGAAGGAGAAAACTGTGCCAAGTATAATGATACGAGATGCGGGAGTCGCAGACTCGGCGCTGATTCATAGGTTTGTTGTAGAGCTTGCTACTTATGAAAAGGCAGCGCATGAAGTGTTGGCAACAGTGGGTGATATAGAAAATGCACTGTTTGGCGAGAAAGCGACGGTAGGTGCAGTGATTTGTGAACTGGATGGGGAACCCATTGGGTTCGCTGTCTACTTCTTTAATTTTTCAACATGGCTTGGCAAGCACGGGTTGTACCTTGAGGATTTGTACGTCTCTCCTGACTATAGGGGCGTAGGTGCGGGCAAGGCGCTTTTTAAGTATCTTGCACAGCTTGCACTATCAAAGAACTGCGGTCGCTTTGAGTGGAGCGTGCTCGACTGGAATGAGCCAGCGATAAAATTCTATAACGCTATCGGGGGCGAGCCACAAAACGAGTGGCTGGGGTATCGTTTGACTGGCAAAGCCTTAGAAAGGCTGGCCAAAGCCTAGTAGCAGGTCCTGGATTTCTAAATCTGCACCTCTATTATGCGCTTTGTCGGTTCCGGTGTTACAATAGGTTGCAGCGAATTTTTTCCATAAAGGGCAGTGCTGTAATGAAAGATATTCTAAGGAGAGTGTTCTGGCCAATACTGCGGTTTTTCGAAACGAGTGAGAATTCCGGTGCTCATAAGAAGTCTCATCGGGTTGCCCTGAACATAGTGGGGGTGCTGTTTATTTTGCTATCATTTGGTTCGGCAGTGGCCGGCTATACTAGTGGGCAAATAGCTGCGTTTATTCCCGTACTGGTTTTCTTTTCTGTAGGCTTGGTGGCAGTGGTGCTGGGGACACTCGGTTCGAACGCTGCGGTGTCAAAAATCTGGGGTGTCAGATGAATATCGTATAGCCAAACGCACTGCTTGCTGGTAGCTTGAGCTGGTTGAATTGTGATCTGTGAGTTTATCGCTAGTATCCTAATGATAACTGGAGTGCCAATGCCACATTTTGTGATCGACTGTTCGGCCGATGTGCTAAACGTACATCCTGAAGACCATATCCTGGAGCAAGTGCATTCCGCCGCTGCCATGTCGGGAATTTTTGACGTCAGTGATATAAAAGTTAGGCTAAATCCCTATAAGCAGTGTCTGGTAGGTGGAGAGTCGCAGCCTTTTATTCATGTATTTGCAAATATGATGCAAGGCCGGGCCACTGAGCAAAAAGCACAGCTGTCCCGATCTATCGTTGAAAAGCTAGTCGGACTATTTCCAGACGTCTCTAAGATTGCCATGAACATCGACGAGTTTGAAAAGGCGACGTATTTTAAACGTGATAAGCTCTAAATTTCGCCTCTAAGAATTGTGAAAAATTCTTCAGCAAGGCTCAATTGTTGCTGATATGAGGCGGGAATATTTCTTGCTAAGCCTGGTGAGTAATGGCAGAAGCGAGGACGCGCGCATTTTGCGACCTGACGTTAACTTGTCGATACAAGGAAATGCACTTGGATATTACCGATCTGCCCTTTGGGGTGACCAACTGGGCCGAGGTTGAAAAGACGGAGCATACCGGAGAGCAGGGTGTTGCCTATTGGCAGACACGTCAGTTTGGCGAGATCCGGGTGCGTATGGTCGAGTACAGCCCCGGCTACCTAGCCGATCACTGGTGCGCGAAAGGGCATATTCTGCTGTGCCTGGAGGGCGAGCTGCATACTGAGCTGGAAGATGGCCGCCGTTTTGTCCTCCACCCTGGAACGAGTTACCAGGTCGCTGATAACGCTGAACTTCACCGCTCCTCAACCGAGCAGGGTGCCAAACTTTTCGTTGTCGATTAGCACTACCTGACCGGCCCAGTCACTCCTGAACGTTGCTAACCATCTGTTATCGATAGAAAAATAAGGCGGTGTGACCAAGGTCGTCTCCCGGCGGGGCCATCGCCTCCGCGCTTGAATTCCAGCGCAAGAATCGGAGTGTTATCCGGTGCGGCTGGCCCTAGCTTAAGTGCATTCCATTAGTAGAAGAGAGAATGCACATGCAAAGCGTCAATAGTTCGATGGGGATGGTGGAGTGGTTGCTGCTAATCGCGTTGTCGGTACTGTGGGGTGGGTCGTTCTTTTTCGTCGAAGTTGCGGTTGATGCTCTTGGGCCACTAACGATTGTAGCGCTGCGTGTTGGGCTGGCAGCGGTGGCGCTCAACGTTATGGTTGTCGCAATGGGGCTGAGCATGCCAAAGGATCGAAAGTTGTGGGCTGCCTTCCTAGGCATGGGCTTCTTCAATAATATGATTCCATTTAGTTTAATCGTCTGGGGGCAGACGCATATTGCGAGCGGGCTCGCTTCTATTCTCAATGCCTCAACGCCCTTTTTTACCGTGGTCGCTGCGCACTACTTGACCAGGGATGAAAGAATGACCGGGGGCCGCCTCATTGGCGTCTTGCTGGGCATTTCGGGTGTTGCCTACATGATGGGGGCAGAGGCCCTTGAAGGGCTTGCCACTAACACTCTCGCACAGCTTGCTGTTCTTGGCGCTGCGATCTCCTATGCCTTCGCTGGTATTTTCGGTCGTCGCTTCCGACAGCTAGGTTGCTCGCCCTTGGTCACGGCTAGCGGACAAGTGACAGCTTCGACCGTGGTGTTGATTCCTTTAGCGCTCCTGGTCGAGCGGCCCTGGATCCTGCCCATGCCCGCGGTAGAGGTGTGGTGGGCGGTGCTTGGGCTCGCTCTGTTATCCACGGCGCTCGCCTATATCCTCTACTTCCGCATTCTTGCGACTGCCGGTGCGACTAATCTTTTACTCGTTACCTTTCTCATCCCTGTCAGCGCCATTCTGCTCGGAACCGCGGTGCTGGGTGAGCAACTCGAGCCGCAGCATGTGGTCGGGATGGCTCTTATTGGGCTCGGGCTAGCCGCGATCGACGGTCGGCCATTGGGTATCATACGGGGTATTTGGCCCACCGCTCGCAGCGAATGAGTTGGATTTTACTCTCATGCGTCATGAATCGAAGCCGATACCAAAACGGTCCAGCGTCTTCAAAAATAGCGAGCGATGCCCTGTACTGTCCTCTCGGGCCAGATCACGTTGCGCGAGTCGTACCGCGCCGTTGCGTATCGGCTCGGGTGGGAAGGGCACTGGAAAACGGCGCAGCATACCAAGGCGCGTGCGTTCTGTTTGCCGACCATCGAGCATATCGAGCATGGCAAGTGCCGCGAAGCGGCTAGCCGAGACGCCTTGTCCGGTGAATCCCATTGCGTAGGCCAGTCGACCCTTGAACGCAGTACCGGCGAAGCAGGTCGTGCGCGCCGAGGTGTCGATGATGCCGCCCCACGCATGGCTAAAGCCGACATCCGCCAAGCTGGGGAAGGCGTCGCTAAAGTTAGCCTCCAGGCGCGCATAGCTCTCAGGGCGATGCAAGAGCGCCTCGTCCTGGCGACTGCCGTAGTGGTAGATGGCGTCGAAACCACCCCATAAGATACGGTTGTCAGCCGTCTTGCGGAAATAGTGAAATTGATTGCCAGTATCGGCGATGCCGTGTCTCTCTTGCCAGCCGGTGGCAGATAGCTGAGCGTCGCTCAGAGGCTCGGTGACCAGCGTATAATCGAATATCGGGATTAGCGCCATCCGCAGCCGCTTTAGAAGCGGTACTGCGGCATTGGTGGCCATTGCTACGCGTGAGGCGCGAAGTTGCGCTTGTGGGGTAGTAAGGCAGACCTCTTGGGGTGTTCGGGCCAGCCCAGTAACGGGCGTATGTTCGTGGATGGCTATCCCTTGTTCCAAACACGCCTGACGTAACCCCGCCACCAGCTTGCCGGGGTTGACCAGCGCGTAATTGGGTTCGAAGAGCCCCGTGGCATATTTTGGGCTATCGAAGCGTTCCCGCAGCGCGTCTCCTTCCAGTAACGTTGTTTCGATACCAAATCTCGCATAAGCGGCTTGCATCGATTCAAGCCCTTCGGCTTGCCACGGTGTGGCAGCGACATTGAGCTTTCCATGGCGCTCAAATTCCGCATCGATACCGTAACGTGCGAGGTCTTCTTGCAGTTCATCGAGATTTTCCCGCCCTAGACGTACCAGCGTTGCTGCTTCTTTGGGCCAGCGCGCCAGCGCGTTGGAAACCCCGTGCGAAATGCTGGGTGCACAGAATCCCCCATTGCGACCGCTGGCGGCGTTGCCGCAATGCGAGGCTTCGAGCACGACGATGCTTGCATCTGGATGGCGCTCGCGAGCCTTGAGCGCGCACCATAGCCCTGTGAATCCGCCACCGATGACGGCGAAGTCACAGGTACTTTCGGCAGCGAGTTCCGGGCAGGCCGGCTGTGGCGGTACCGTTTCCGCCCAGTAAGGCGTCTGGATGGCGGCGTCGAAGCGGGTGCTGTCAGGCATGTTGGTCCTTTTCTACTGTGGCTGGGGGCCAGGCTTAGCGTGTCCTATCCATTGAGATACCACCCCCACGTCTGACGATGGTCGAATCGCGTGATCTGCTTGAGCTCGCGATAGGCTTCGAAGCCGGCTTCGCCTAGCTCCCGGCCGATGCCGGAGTTCTTGTAGCCGCCCCAGGGGGCCTGCACGAAGGTGGGCTGCGAACAGTTGATCCAAATGATCCCGGCACGCAACTTGGCCGCGACCCGGTCGCAGCGCTCAATGTCATCGGACATGACCGCCGCTGCAAGGCCGTAGGGGCCGTCGTTGGCCATGGCGATGGCCTCGGGCTCTGTGTCGAATGGGTTGACGCAGACTACTGGACCAAAGACTTCTTCACGCCATATCTCAGCGTCTAATGGCACATCCGCATAAATAGTTGGGGCAATGTAATAGCCGGTTTGCATGCCGGTTGGCCGTCCGCCGCCGGTAATTCGCCGCGCACCGCTACTGTGGGCACGCTCGAGGAAGCCCATGATCTTGTCATACTGGCTTTTGGCAACGACCGGCCCGAGTTTGACGCCAGGGTTATCGCCCGGGCCAATGACGATGTTCTCAGCCTCTTCCTTCAGCCGCTCCAGCAGTCGAGGGTAGAGGGGGCGTTCAATCAACACACGGGACGTGGCCGAGCAGACCTCGCCCTTGTTCCAGAAAATACCGAAGAGAATCCACTCTACGGCTTTGTCGATATCGCAGTCGGCAAAGATGACAAAGGGCGATTTGCCTCCCAGCTCCAGCGATACGGTGCGGATGCCCGCTGCCGCCGCCTGCATCACCTTGCGGCCAGTGGGGACTGACCCGGTAAAGGCGACCTTGTCCACCAAGGCATGCTCGGTCAGCGGCGCGCCCGCCTCTGGGCCGGTGCCGGTGATCAGGTTGAAGACACCGGCGGGTAGACCGGCGGCATCGATGATCTTGGCCAGTTCTACGCAGGACATGGAACACAGTTCTGAGGGCTTCAGCACCACCGTGCAGCCTGCTGCCAGCGCCGGAGCCACTTTCCATACTGCCATCAGCAACGGGAAGTTCCAGGGGGTGATCGCCGTCACGACACCCACGGGTTCACGGCGGATACGACTGTCGAAACGGTCGTCGCCGACGTCGACTGCCGTGTCGCCCCGCGCCTCGGCTGCATCAGCCAGGTCGGCATAATAGTCGAAGCAAAAAGCCGCATCCTCGATGTCCCATTCGGCCTCGGGCAGCGGCTTGCCATTGTCACGCGTTTCGAGTGCAGCGATCTCCTTCAGGCGTGCGCGAATGCCGGCCGCGACGCGCCGTAGTGCCGCCGTACGTTCGGCCACAGGCCGTTCTGACCAGCGGCCGTCATCGAATGCACGGCGTGCTGCGCGTACCGCAAGATCCGCATCCACGGCGTCAGCGGCGGCGACAGCGGCAAACGTCGCCTCGGTTGCCGGATCCACCGCCGGGAAGCTCCTGCCTGACGCGGGCGCAACGAAGGCCCCGTCGATGTAGAGTTGTGTGGTCATCGCCTATGGTCTCCTGTGGGGTGTCGACTCAGACGTGCTTGCGTCCGCCTCCGGTGTAAAACCAGTCGTTGGGGTAGGGGTACCACCAATCCTGCCGGATCGGCTGGTGATCGAGCACCACCATCTTGGTGCGGCGGAAGGCATCCAGGCCTTGGCGGCCCAGCTCTCGGCCCAGGCCGGAGGCCTTCCAACCGCCGAAGGGTAGGGCGTCATTGTCGATCATCGGGTTGTTGATCCAGACCATGCCGGCCTCGAGCCGTTCCGATGCCTCGTGTGCCTCGGCCAGGTCAGTAGTGAAGATCGAGGCACCAAGGCCGAAGCGACTGTCATTGGCGGCCTGCAGGGCGGCTTCGAAATCGTCCACGCGGACCACCGCCACGACCGGACCGAAGAGTTCTTCACTGAGAATGTCCATGGCCGGCGTGCAGTCGGTCAGGATCGTCGGCTCATAGAACCACCCCGTCTCGAGTCCGGGAGGGACCCGCCCGCCACAAGCGACCTTGGCGCCCTTGGCGACGGCATCGTTCACCAGGCGCTGGACCTTCTCCCGCGCGGCCTGGCTGACCAGCGGGCCGATCTCTGACTTCTCCAGTCCGTTGCCGATGCGCAGGCGCTGTGTCTCGGCGACGAAAGCGTCGATGAAATCGTCATGAATACTGTCGACGACGTAGAGCCGCTCGGTAGAGGTGCAGACTTGCCCCGACATATGAAAGGCACCGGTGACCGCACCGGCAGCCGCGACCGCCAAAGGCGCGTTGGCGGTGATGATCATCGGGTCGGAGCCGCCGGCCTCGATCACCGCTGGCTTCATGCGTTGAGCGGCAGCAGCAGCGACGGCCTGCGCGGCGGCCACTGAGCCGGTAAAGGCGATGGCGTGTGTCCGCTCGCTCTTGACCAGGGCCTCGCCTGTCGCCGCATCGCCGGGTACGCAGGCCACTAGACCTTCAGGCAGTTCGTCGAATACCCGCATGAATTCCAGCGTCGACAGCGTGGTGGCGGCAGCGGGTTTGATCACGCAACCGTTGCCGGCGGCGAGTGACGCTGCGACCGTCCAGCACATCAGCAGGATGGGGAAATTGAAGGGCATGATATGGGCGGACACGCCATAGGGCTCGTAGCGGGCATACTGGAGCGAGCCTGATTGCGTCGTGCCTGCGACCTTGCCTGCCTCGTCACGCGCCATTTCAGCATAGTAGCGAAAGATTGCGGCACAGTTGGCTACCTCGCCGATAGCCTCGGGGTAGGGCTTGCCCATTTCGCGGCTCATCAGCACGGCGCACTGGCTGACATCGGCGGCTTCGATTCGGTTGGCGAGTCGATGCAGGTACTGGGCGCGGGTCTTGGCATCCAGGCGCTTCCAGCTGGCCTGAGCCGAGTTGACACGAGTAAGCACCCAGTCGAGCTCCTCGCTGCTCACCTCGGCCCGCACCCCGACCTCTTCGAGGGTGGCAGGATCGATCACCGGTTGAGCCGGACTCTCGCTGATATGGTAGTTCGGCACCAGGTAGTACCGCGGGGTGGCCGTGTCAGTCATGGGGCGCTCCTTGAGTGTCATGGTAACCGTCGCCCAGGGCGGCGCCTTTGGCCTGCCAGCCGGGCAAGCGGGTGTTCAGCAAGTCCGTGATATCGGTGAGGCCGGCACACGCCAAGCTGTTTTCCAGCTGAACGAGAACGCGGGGCAGATAGCCGAGATAGCGCGATTTGCCTTCGCGCCGGCTCAGGCGTAGGAAAGTGCCGGCAATACGGGTGTGGCGCTGTGCCCCAAGAAGCGCATAGCGGCGACGGATCGCCATCGCATCTCCTAGTCGTTCAGGGGCTCCGCTGATGTATCGCTCAAGCATCTGTTGCTCAAGCCCCGGCGCCAGATCCCGCCGCGCGTCCTGGAGCAAAGAGACCAGGTCGTACTCGCAGGGACCCAGCACGGCGTCCTGGAAGTCCAGCAGTCCACAGCGGGCCACGCCTTGCCGCTGCGGCAGCAGCATCAGGTTGTCGACGTGAAAATCGCGCAACACTAGCGTTTCGGCCTTGCCTGCCACCGGTGTCAGCGCCTTGGCCCATAGCGTTCGGAACTGTCGCGCGAACAGGCTATGATTGATGGCCGGGTTGACCGCAGGGGCAAGCCAGTCGCAAAAGACGTCGAGTTCGTCGAGTAGTGTCGCCATCTCATAGACGGGCTGGGATACCTGTGTCGCGCCGTTATGATGGTGCAGATACAAGAGGGCGTCGACGGCGAGGGCATACAGCGCGTGCTCATCTTCGCCCGCGCCGAGGCAAGCCGTGTAGGTGCGGTGGCCGAAGTCCTCCACCAGCGCGAGCCCATGGGCGGGGGCGGCGCCGTGAATTATCGGTGCCGATAGCCCCAGCGTGCTGAGATGGTACGACAGCCTCAGGTAGGCCGTGAAGGCGATGGGATCCTGGTGATCTTCCATCAGCAACAGCCCCGCCTCCGGTAAACGGAAATAGCGTCGCGGAGAGGCATCGCCAGCCAGTGGCTCAAGGCATGCCTGTGCATGGCCGTGCCGTGCCAAGAAGCTGGAAGCGGCCGGTGATAGCGCTGCCAGGCCGTGATCCAACGTCGTCATCGGATCATATAGACCTTTTTGACCGTCTCGTGAATCGTGCATGTCCCTTTCCAATCCTGTGGGAAGAACGCGGCGGTATCTGGCGTGATCTCGATCACTTCACCGCTTTCATGGACATAGGTGCAGCTGCCCTCAAGGAAGTGACAGAACTCGTCACGCGTGACATGACACGCCCACTTGCCGGGAGTACAGACCCATAACCCGCACTCGGATTGGCCGTTCGGGCCTTTGTGAAGCAGTACCCCGGAGGTATGGGACTCTCCCTCGATCATCGTCGGGACCGTACCCCAGTCCACCGTATCGGTGATGTCGAGCGGTTTGTGCATGATGGGCGTCGGCATTTGGATATCCCTTTTAGCTGAGCATGTAGACATTGCGGATGGTTTCGTGAACTTCGGCTTCTCCCTCCCACCCAGCGGGAAAGAGCACACAGGTTCCAGGGTGGATCTCGAGCGTTTCGCCATTGTCGCCATGATAGGTCACCCGCCCGGCGACGAAGTGGCAGAATTCGTCTCTGGGGATGGCGAGTCTCCAGCGCCCTGGGGTGCAAACCCAGAGACCGGTCTCGGGAGAGTTGTCCGCCCCCTTGTAGAGAAGGCGGCCCTTGGAGCGTGATTCACCCTTTACGCCATCAGGCTGTAGGCCCCATTCGACTAAGTCATCGTAATCTGTTGCCCCATGAATATGGGGAGCCGTGCTGCTCAAGTCAGTCACTGGTGAGTCTCCGCTAGTTCGATCAGCAGGCGAGCTGCTTTTGCCTGACCGTTCTGTGACTGCATGTGCTCCGAGGTTGCCTTGAGCCGCGTGGCCATGGCGGTGTCGCTGAGGCAGGTCTCGATCATTTCGATCAACTCCTCATCGGTCCATTCGTAGCGTTCCGAACGGAAGCCGTGTCCGGTTTCTTGAACACGCATGGCGTTATCGTGGCCATCCCAGACATACGACATGATGATGGCAGGTTTGCCGAAATAGAGGCATTCGGTGAACGAATTGTTGCCGCCATGATGAATGACCGCATCAACCTGGGGTATGACAGACGGCTGGGGGAACCAGCTATCGATGATCACGTTGTCGGGGATATTGGAGTAGTCGTCTTTATAGTCGCCGACATTCACCAGTGCCCGATAGCGGCTCTTGCCGATCAAAGTGATCAAGCGTTTGAGCAGTTCGGTGTCTCCCGAACCGAGTGAGCCAAAAGAGACGTATAGCAACGGCCCGTCATGGTTCTTCTTGAATTCGGGAATCGCATAAGGCTTATCCTGGCGTACACAGCCCTCGAGGTACTGGAAGCGTAAAGGGTCGAGTGGTTGGGCACGGCGATAGGTGACCGGCGCCGGGTAGAGCAGCAGGTTGAGGTGAGGCGAGGGCTCAAAGAATTGTCCGAGCGGGTAGGGGGCCTCGCCGGTCGAGGTCAGGAAGTCGTTGAAGTCATCATGAATTGGCTTGATCACCTCATTGAACTTGGCGCGGAAGGCCTGGTGGCCTGCCGTGTCATGCTCGCTCATACCAGACAGATGTGGGGGTATCGCTTCGTCCTCTATTTCGTTTTCTGAACAGGAAATGATCCGGACCCAGGGAACGCCATACTGCTTGATGGCTGGGAAAAGAATAACGTTGTCGACGGCGATCACATCCGGCTTAATGCGCGCGAGAACCGATGGAAGATCCTCTTCTGCCCATTTGGCACTGTCGACGATGGCTTCCCAGCACTCCTTGACATAGTTATCAAGCTGATCGATGGGGGACTTGCGGAAATTCGGGATATGCCCGTTGATGAACTCATCCCAGAACTTGGCCATCTGCTCTGGTGGCATCGGCTCCGAGAGGTTGACGGGATACGACTCGAAACCGTAACTCTCATACACCTCGATAAAACCAGGGTCGGAGAGGAAGACGGCTTTGTGACCTAGCCGTTCGACGGCCTGGGCGATACCCACCGAGTTGAGCGCCGGGCCGTACGCGGCTTCGGGGAAAAAGGCGAAGGTTTTGGTTGTCATGTCGTTTCCTCTCTCGTTGGGGCTTGCGCAGATCGCGCAGCGCTTGTCGTTGTTATTTACGTCACACGCTGGGGTGGCTTAGATAGTGAAGACGCGGGTGTCTTGGGCAGACCAGCCGACGGTGACTTTCTCGCCAACGGCAAACGGATGACCTTCCGCTGCATCTGCCGTCAATCGCACCATCAGCGGTTGCGATGAAAGTGACGTATCGAGATGCAGGTGCAGGTCAAGGCCGTGGTAGGCCATGGCACGTATCTGCCCACTCAGGCAGTTATCGGCATCCGCTGCCCCCAGGCGTAGGCGCTCGGGACGCACTGCCGCCAAGACGTTATCCCCAGATTTGAGATCGCCTGGCAGCGGGGCGGATATTCGGCTGCCATCGGCGGCGCTAAGTGCGCCCGCGTCAACGCGCGAGGGCAGGAAGTTCATGATCCCGATGAAATCGGCGGCAAAGCGGTCGATAGGATATTCGTAGATGTCGCGCGGGGAGCCGCACTGTAGCAGTGCTCCATCTTTCAGGATCGCAATGCGGTCAGCCATCACGAGCGCCTCTTCTTGGTCATGTGTGACGACGATGAAGGTGATGCCGAACGTGTTCTGGATATGCTTTAGCTCGAGCTGCATTTCCCCGCGTAATTTCTTGTCCAGAGCACCAAGCGGTTCGTCCAGTAACAGCAAGCGAGGCCGCTTGACGAGCGCTCGACCCAACGCCACTCGCTGTTGCTGGCCACCGGAGAGTTGGTGGGGTTTTCGTTCGGCTAGGTGGGCTAACTGGATGGTGCTCAGCATCTCGTCAACGCGCTGATTAATTTCAGAGCGAGGCAGCCTCTCCATTTCCAGGCCATAGGCAATGTTCTGCGCCACGCTCATATGTGGGAACAACGCATAGGATTGGAACATCAGGTTGACCGGGCGATGATTGGGCGGCACCTGAGAGATATCACGCCCGTCGAGCAGGATGCTCCCGGATGACGGGATTTCGAAACCGGCGAGCATGCGCAGCAGGGTCGTCTTGCCACTGCCGGATGCACCAAGCAGGGCGAAAAACTCATTCTCGTGAATATCGAGCGTTACCCCATTGACGGCGCGAAGTTCGCCAAAGCGTTTCTCTATGTTCGCAAGCGACAGTAGGGGCCTAGTCATTGTCCCGGAAGCCTTCCACGGTTGAGGCGCTGTGATATGGCCAGAGCGACGACGGATAGCGTCATCACCAGCACGGCTAGCGCGTTGATTTCGGGCGTTACGCCAAAACGGATCATCGAGAATATCTGCATGGGCAGTGTGATCGAGTCACGTCCAGGGCCAGCCGTGAAGTAGGCAATAATGAACTCGTCGATGGAAAGGGTGAAAGCAAGAAGAGCGCCTGAGGCAACTGCCGGCATTAGCACCGGGAATATTACGCGGCGCAAGGTAACGGAAGTCGTTGCGCCAAGATCGGTAGACGCTTCGACGATCGACCAGTCGAAGTTCTTGAGTCGCGCCCTTACGACTGCGCAGACAAAGGCGAGATTGAAGACGGTATGGCTGATAATGATCGTATGTAGCCCCATGCGCAAATCGAGCATTGAAAAGAAGCTGAGCAATGCGATGGCTAGTACGATGTCGGGAATAATCATTGGGGCAAAGATCAGCGTTTCTAGAAAATGCCCCTTGCGGCGACGTATCTCCACGCCAATCGCCAGCAGGGTACCCAGCAGAGTCGCGGAAAGGGTCGAAGTAGCAGCCACAACTAGCGTGTTCAACGCTGCGCTCAATATGTCGCTGTTGGTAATCAATGCTGCGTACCAGTGCGTGGAAAACCCGGTCCAAGCAGTCGGCAGGCCACTTGCGTTAAAAGAGAGGGCAAAGAGCACCGATATGGGAATATAGAGAAAGGCAAATGTTGCCGAAAGGATCAGCAGCATGAGCCGTAGACTGCTGCGGTTAGTCATCGACCTTCTCCGACCGATGTTGACCCGAAGCCTTTTCACTCGCAAAGGTTTGCAGTGTCAATAGCCCCATCATGATAGCAATAAGAATCATTGATAAAGCGGCACCGAAAGGCCAGTCATTTGACGTCAGAAATTGATCATAGATAAGATTGCCAATCATCTGAAATTGGCCACCCCCCAAAAGAGCCGGAGTCACGAAGTTACCGATCGATAGCACGAAGACGAAAACAAAGCCGGTGGCGATGCCAGGCACAGTCATGGGGAGCGTGACACGACGGAATGTCGTCCACTCGGAGGCGCCAAGGTCACGCGATGCTTCATGGATCTCTGGGTTTAGCCTGGAGAGAGGGGCATAGCAGGCAAGGATGACGAAAGGAAGATAGTTGTAGACCAGACCAATGACCACGGCTGTTTCCGTGTAGAGCATCTGCGGCAGTTCGCCTTCGAAACCGACGGTACGGGCAAAGGAAACAATCAATCCCTCACGATTTAGCAGAACGATCCAGGCATAGGTACGTACGAGATAATTCGACCAGAATGGCAACACCGCGAAGAAGAGCAGGATCGGTTGGTGCCTTCTGGGCATGGAAGCAATGGCGTAGGCGGCAGCATAGCCAATAACAACGGCGATGGTGGCTGCGAGTGCTGCTATGCCGGCTGACTTGAGAAAGATCCTGCCATAGAGTGGGTCGAATACCAGCGCTATATTGTCCAGTGAGAGCTCATAAACGATCCCCCCATAGGTGCCGCGCTGAAAGAAGGCCAGCGCCAGGATTAGCAGGCAAGGCACTACCATGAACGCGGTAAGCCATGCCAGCGCTGGTGTCATCAAGTAAATAGGTTTGCGGTCAGTCATTGGCCACTCGATTACTCGCTTCCCGAAGTACGGAAGATCCTGGCGTATTGCTGATGGTCGTGATGACGCCCGGGGTCCGTCACCCCGGGCCTGCAGAGCGCTAGTTGGCAGCCTTGATTTCAGAAACCATCCGCGAGTAGGCACGCTGAGCATCACCGACGTTGCGTAGTTGCTCCCTGAATTCAAGTAATAAGCGCAGCACCTGCGGTGTTGAGGGCTCCTGAGTATTCACCCAAAAACACCTGTGCCGGTGTCCGGTAACCA
>NZ_JARWAM010000028.1:0-23286 GCF_031451695.1 Franzmannia qiaohouensis | reverse complement strand
CTTGGTTACCGGACACCGGCACAGGTGTTTTTGGGTGAATACTCAGGAGCCCTCAACACCGCAGGTGCTGCGCTTATTACTTGAATTCAGGGACTGCATGCTGATCACTCAGGAGAATGCAGACCAGTACAGCGCCCCCTTCGTTCTCGATCAGTAATTGGGAAACGCGCATCTTGTGCTCACAAAAACGCCCCCGGATGGGGGCGTTCTCTGAAATCATCATACACATAGTCAAGACATGTACCAATCAATCAATTCAGACTCTTCTGTGTTATAATAGAATGATATATCTCATATCAGAAATGCCGCCTCTCCTCAGAGAAATTGAGAGCATTTACTCCCATCAACCCAATATACTATCCGCTTCCTGCCGATAACTTCGCATGGTGTGTTGATTCCATATTTCGAAATGTTGGTCCATCGCTTGACGAGCCAGTTCACAACTACGAGCCCTGATAGCGCTGACAATTGCAACATGGGTATTATCAATCATGTAAGTTGCTGGCCATGGGCCAGCCCATGGAGCCAAGCCCGGCGAAAATGACGGTTTTCATCTTACAGCACCTCAGTAGATAATCAGTGCAGGCACAAAAGACACCAGGAGCAGCACAATGAGTGCCACCAGATAGAAAGGTATCAACTCCTTTACCACCGAACCGATCTTTTCCTTGGCAATGGCCGAGGATACGAAAAGTGTGGTGCCAATAGGAGGTGTAAACAGCCCGATACTCAGGTTGACGCACATCATAATGCCAAGCTGAACCAGATCCAGTCCGATTGCGTTGGCGATTGAGACCAGTGTTGGACCAAGGAGAAGAATAGCTGCCGGAAGATCCAAGAACATGCCGATAAACAGCAGCAGAATATTTATTGCGAGAATGATCAAGAGCGGATGCTGAAGATAGTCCACCGCCCAGTTGGCGATTGCCTGAGGTATACCCCCACTCGTTAGTATATAGCCGATAATATTGGCTGCAGCAATGATCAACATGACCACACCGGTAGTAATAACGGTGCTAGTCAGCGCTGCCATGATACGGGTTCCATTGAGGTCACGATAGATCAAGGCGCTCACCATAAGAGCATAGGCAACGGCGATGATGCTGACCTCGGTCGGTGTAGCGATGCCGGCCCGCAATAGCACTAGGATGAACACAGGCATCATCAATGCAGGCAACGCACTAAAGAATGTTGACCTCTTCTCTGCTCGAGTATAATGCATTGTAAGCCTAGGGAAACCACGTCTTTTTCCGATAAAATAACACGCCATCATCATTCCAGCAGCAAGTAACAGCGCAGGTATTACCGCAGCGATAAACAGTGAAGCAATGGAAGTACTCGAAACCACTGCAAAAAGGATTAGTGGAATGGAGGGCGGCATCAAGCCGGCGATGACGGAAGATGATGAAGTTACAGCTGCACTAAATGCTGCAGGATACCCTTCCTTCTTCTGCCAGGGAATTAGCATGGAACCAAGCGCCGAAGCTTCGGCTACCGAGGAGCCGGATACCCCACCAAACACGGTTGAACCAACCACAGAAACTTGCCCTAGGCCACCGTGGTATTTCCCGACAAGCATGGAAGCGAGGCCAACGAGTTTCTGACCCAGCTTACCGGACATCATCAGGCTTCCCGACAGAATGAAGAAGGGAATTGCCAACAGTGGAAAGCTCTGGGTTGGCTGGAAGATTTTCATCACTACCATGCTCGATGGAACAGGGCCAAATACCGAGAGCGCTGCCCAGCCACTGATGACCAGAGAATAGCCCACTGGCATGGCTAGTAGCATGAAGATGATGAAGCCCAGCAACATATGAACGGTCATAGCGCTTCCTCCCCCTGTGACACCTGGGATGTAGTGGGTTCTTCTCGGCCAGCCAGTAGCAGCCCAATGTTGAGCAAGGAGATAAGTGCTAGTGCTGCAAACCCGACCACCACCGACCAATAAGCCCAGGACATTGCAATCTTGGTAATAGGGAGACGCTGCCCCCCGGCGATATCGATCACAGTCAGGCCGCGATAAGCAATCATAGTGAAGGCGATCACTGCGAGAGCATTTATGGCGATGAGGATTAAGCGCCGCATGAACACAGGCAGGTTATCGACGATCAGATTGATCCCAATATGTTCATTTTTTGCCGCTGCGGCGACAATTGCGCTCACCGTCAGCCAGGGAAACATTAGATTGGGGACTTCGGTTACCCAGCCAAGATTTGTGGACAGCACGTACCTGACAATTACACCCGACATGAGCGAAAGGAACATGACGATAATGGCAAAAATAGCGATCCATTTTGCCAGCTGGTATATCACTGTCTTGGAGCTCAGTATCAGGGAGGTGACCGAAGTCACCTCACTGACCCGGCTCTCCTCGGAGAGCTTCATCATGACCTCCTCCCGGTCACTGAGCGTTACGCTGAGCGGCCTCGACGACCATATCTACCAGTTCCGGATATTGCTCACGCCAAGCGTCATATACAGAAGAGGTGGCTTCGATGAAGGACTGCTGGTCGACTTCATTAAACTCGACGCCAGCCTCGATCATTCTCCCTTTTAATTCTTCATCAGCCTCAAGTGATGCCTGACGGTTGAACTCGCCCGCCTCCAGCGCTGCCTCTTGTATCGCCTCCTGATGCTCGGGACTCAGGGAATCCCAGACCATCTTACTCATCATGACCAGCGTCGGCTCATACTTATGACCGGTCATCGAGATGTAATCCTGCACCTCATATAGCTTTGAAGAATAGATGTTCATCAAGGGATTCTCCTGACCATCAACGACACCTTGCTGAAGTGCGATGTAGAGCTCAGCAAAGTTCATGGGGGTCGCGCTCGCTCCCATGGCCTCGAAGATATCGACGGTCATTTCGTCCGGCGGAGTACGTATCATCATGCCCTTAAGGTCTTCAGGTGACTCGATCGGCTTCACGCTATTGCTGATATGGCGAATGCCATTATCCCAAAAGGCAAGCAGGACTAAGCCTTCTTCCTCGGCAAGTCTCTTGAGCTCTTCTCCGACTTCACCATCCATCACCCGCCACGCCGTTGGTAGCGAGTCGAACAGGAATGGGAGACCAAGAATAGCGAACTGAGGTACCACCGAAGAGGTAGCGCCTTGGGAGTTGGCACTCAAGGCCAAGGTCCCCAAACGCATCTGAGAGATGGCTTCCATGTCATCACCGTATTGAGCATTGCCGCCCACATCGACATTGATCTCACCATCAGTTGCTTCTTCAACCAACTGGGCAAAGAGTTCAGAGGCATCCCACTTGGGGTTGCCCTCGGCGGCATTATGGGCAAGCTGCAATGTCTGTTGGGCTAATGCCGAGGACGTCACGATAATTGAGCTGGCGACGACTACACTACTAATTAGTTTTTTCATGAGCAGTTACTCCACGATTTCATTGTCTTATCATTGTATTAAATCACGTGAATCAATGGTTTTTTTACTTTTCATCACCTCCTGAGTTGATATCTCATAGTGATCATGTAATGCTAGAAAGACACTGCAGCTTTCCATTTTCGGCGTATAAGTTGCCTATCCCCGACATAGAGGTGTTTTGACAACCATACTTTTCGACCTCACTTACTGAGACGTATATCGCCTCAGTAAGTGCGGCGAAATAGGTGCTCATATTTTCTTCAGGTGACCCTATCAATAATTCAATTCTGTGATGATGATCGATATTTTTGGAGAGAAATCGGTCAATCCATCGACATATTTCCAGTTGCTCTTCTCCCAAACTTCTGCTGGCTTGAGGATGCAGACTGCGCGTATAAACTTATGTGAATTTTCACGTCTTGTCCGTGGAGTGTCGCGAATCTCTCCTGTCTGTTACACCTGTCCTATAAGTGACTTCAGTATCTGCCGCACCAGGTTGCGGTGATTCTGGCAGAGTCTTCGTGCTTCCTCACAGTTCCCTGAAGTGAGCGCAGCGATGATGAGCCGGTGCTCACGCACCGAATTCTCCCGATCAACATGGATCGGACTGATAAAAGACAGTACTAACTTCATTCGACTTCTAACGGAGTGATAACTGTTAGCAATTAGTAAGTTTCCAGACATGTCGAAGATAGTCTGGTGAAAGAGCGCATCTAGCTCTGCCCATTTCCTCACCTGCTCACGCTCGAGGTTCTGCTCCATCTCGTCAACGAGTGATATGAGCTTGGCCTCGAGCTCGCCCCCATCAACTTCATTCTCAGAAACTCGCTCGGCTACCAGGTAACCCGCCATGCCATCCAGCGCTTCCACGAGTTCGTAGCCGCGGATGAGGTCTTCAATCGTAAAATCACGCACATAAGTACCAGAGCGGGGAATGATAACGACCAACTCATCCGACTCTAGCTTTTTGATGGCGTCACGCACCGGCGAGACACTCATCTCGAGTTCTGTGGCAATGCGGTGAATGTCAAGCGGTGTCGATGCTCGCAACTCTCCGCTGATGATGCGATCCCTAAGCGTGTTATACGCTTTTTCCGAAAAACTGCTCGCCATTTCCTCACCTCTTAATGTCCCACAGAATTCTTTACATAAGCTGGTTGTATATCTGAACGATATCAGCTTTCGAAAGAGGCGTGTAGTTGTTCACCAGAAGCCGTTGCTGGGTTTCGATGACCTTGTCGGCGTAGCGATCGACGTCCTCAGCAGCCATGCCGTATTCGCTCAACCGCCGCGTTGGCACGACCTTGGCCAGAAGTTCGTCCAGTGCATCGAAGGGCGTGCATCCCGGACCGCAGGGGCCCAGAATTTCCTCGATGAGCTGCGCAATATCTGCAATCTTTCCGGAGGGCTCCTTTCCGTAATAGGTTTTAAAGACGGGGGGGAGGAACAGTCTTGTTGCCTCTCCATGCGGCACATGATGTTCGCTTCCGAAATGCATTGCGATCGCGTGCACTCCACCGGCCAGGACGTTCGAGAGCGCGATCCCGGCCATGTTGCTCGCGGCGAGATAAGCTTTTGCATCTTCTTGGATCACGCTAGACCCAAGCTGCGTCATCCGAATGTATCCCTGCAGAAGCGACCGAACGGCCGCGAGGCAGAACACGTCGGTGTAGGCGTTCGCTCCCGGAGCAAGGTAGATCTCAAGCGCATGGACTAGTGCATCGGCCGATGATGTTGCGAAGACCTGGTAGGGGATTTTCGAGAGGAACTCATCGATCAGCACCGCGTGATCAGCGAAGCCCGCATTAAACCCCTTGCCCACTTTACTGCCAATCTCTGGGAAGTCGAAGACCGAGACGCAGGTTACTTCAGAACCTGTCCCGCAGGTCGTCGGAGAAAGTATCAGTCCAACCTTACGCCCGGGCTGTACATCTGAGGCAAATAGCGATGCAACGGAGTCGTTCGAATCGAGTGCCAGTACCTTGGCACAATCAAGGATTGAGCCGCCGCCGATCGCGATCAGCCTATCGAAATAGCGCGAGCGTACCTCGATCAACATTGCGTCGACGGTAGCAGCCGTGGGTTCGCCACCGCAGAAGTCGTCATAGAACAGCGTCTGCGCCTGTGTTTGTGAGAAGAACGTCTCGTAGAGGATTCGCTGAGTAAATATCAGGTCTCGCGGACCGACGGCATGCGCCTTCCCGAAGGCAGCGAATGTGTCGTAGCCGTGAATCATTGGGCGAATGGCAAACTGCATTGTCGTCATTCCTCCGTTGCGATGTGGAGATCAGGGATCTTGTCAAGCAGCTGCCCATAGATTGCCGTATCGTCCGGCACCGTGTGTTCAAGCGGTTCTGCAATCCTAGTCGTGTTATAGTAGTGCTTCTGGGTCACGTTCTCGGAAACCGAATTTCCGCCCCAGCTTCCACATCCGAGTGAGAAAGTCTTGGCAAGACCGTTCGACCAGCTACCAGAATTCGCGACACCATGAGGCTGACGAACGATGACCCTTGAAGTACGTGTCTCAAGTCCTAGCTTGAGAATGCGGTTGATGTCGTTGGAGTGGATCCCGCAGGAATGACCGGAACCCGAGTAATCGGTGATTTTGTTAACCAGCGCCACCGCCTCCTCGAAGCGCTCGTACTTGTAGCAAGTCAGCACCAGGCTTAACTTCTCGCCCGAGAAGGGGAAGTCAGGACCAGCGCCACTCTCTTCAACGACAATGAAGCTTCTGTCCGTCGGCAGCTCCATTTCGGCTAGCGTAGCAATTTCACCGACAGGCCGCGCGACGACCTTGCGGGACACGTGCCCATTCTCCCACATCACCGCCTGTAGCTTCTCCTTGTCTTCCATGGTCGCGATATAGGCGCCTTGTGCTTTCAGGGCGTTAAGGAAGTCATCGTAGATCGAAGCATGAACTATGATCGAGTTTTCCGCCGAACAACCCGATGCATTGTCGCCAGTCTTGCCTATACTAATTTTGGCCGCAGTTTCTTCGAGATTGACGGTTTCGTCGATGATGACTGCGGCATTGCCCACACCCACGCCATAGGCTGGTCGGCCCGAGGAATAGGCTGCCTTGACCATGTCGCTAGAACCGGTTGCCATTGTCAGGTCGCATTGAGCCATCAGCTCACCTGCAAGAGCTTTCGACGGCGTATCGATGCACTGTACAAGGTCTTCCGGCGCATCAAGGGACCGCAGGATAGCGCGGATGACATTGACAACGAACTGGGTCGTAGTCTTGCTTACCGGATGCGGAGCGCAGATCACCGCGTTGCGGGCACGGATTCCCAGGACCGACTTGAATATAGGGGTTGCTTCGCAATTTGTGCTCGGCACAAGGGCGGCGATGACTCCGAAAGGCTTTGCGATGGTTGTGATGCCGCTTTCCTCATCGCGGTCGATAACGCCGACGGTCTTTTCATTGCGGATGTCGTGGAAAATAGCTGGCATCTTCTGGGTCAGTTTGGCGCGCTTGCTTTCGACCAGGCCCATCTTGGTCTCTTCATATGCCATCTCGGCGACCCGGGTCGCAAGGTCCGGGCGCGACAGATGGAAAACGACAGCTGCAGCAATGAGATCAACCTGCTCCTGGCTGTAGCCGTCTAGGATCGCCTGCGCCTTTCTCGCCTTCATAACAAGCTCGGCAACATGGTTTCGCGTGCTGGTATTGGTCATTGTATTCCTTCCGCCATGGCAACTGTCACATCCTGTGTTGTATTCTGTGACATATCAGCTAGAATGTCAATTGAAATTACATTGACGCCACCAGAGGCGAGTTCGGCCACCCCGCAGGCCCCCTTGAAAGGCCCGAGCCAGCGGGGGTCGTGTCTGAACCCACTGAAGTGGGGATTATCAAGGAAGGAGAGCTTGGTTACCGAATACGACGTCTGTGGACATATCGGGGAGCCCAGCGCAGCGTCTTACCCGAACCACCCTGTCGGGCGAAAGCCCTGCGGGGATAGCAACTTCGTCATCATCGCAGGCAACAGTGACAACAATTTTAAACACCAATGGACAGGTGATAGATAATCGAGCGTCCTGAGCTATCCGAGGGTGCATGACGCGGATCTAACGATGGCCGTAGCCAAACTTTCCGAGTCGCTAGATGATAGAAATCATCATGGTACCTTCTTACTCACATCTCACCGCTCCAGGCGTCATCGCTAAGTTGAACCGTGCGCTAGGACGAGTAGGAGGTGGTGACCTGGAGCGAGGCAAGCATACTCGACAGCTCTTTGATGGGATTTCCTTCAATTCCTGGACACAATCCACGTTGGAATAAACGGACTCCAGCTAACTAACATTGAGAGAAAAACATTATGCAAGGCAACAATAAGAAGATCTTCATTCAGGAGGTTGTTACACGAGATGGCTTCCAGAATGAGCGCGATTTTGTAGATACTGATAAGAAAATAGAACTTATTAATCAGCTGTCTCAGTGTGGTTATTCTAAGATTGAGGTAACCTCGTTCACATCACCAAAAGCGATTCCAGCACTGCGCGACGCTGAACAAGTCATGATGGGTATTACTCGTCATTCTAGCATCGAGTATACGGTGCTGGTGCCGAACATGCGTGGTGCTGAGCGCGCACTTTCCTGTGATGCCGATGAGGCTAACCTCGTCATGTCGACCAGCGAGAGCCATAACCTCTCAAATCTGAAGATGACACGTGAAGCGTCATTTCATGCTCTGAGCGAAGTAATCAAGGAGGTACAATCGACCCGCACCGCGATCAATGTCTCGCTCTCAACTGCTTTCGGCTGTCCCATGGAAGGTGACATATCGCTCGAGACGGTGCTCTCATGGGCAGAGCGCTTCGTAGAGCAAGGAGCGCGTGGCATTACCCTCTGTGACACCACCGGCATGGCTTATCCCACGCAGGTCGCCGAGGTAGTGGCCAAATTCAAGGAGCGCTTTGGAGACCTTCAGCTCACTGTGCACTTGCATAACACTCGAGGCATGGCATTGAGCAATGCCCTGGCGGCTATTGAGGCTGGTGCCAACCGTTTTGACAGCTCCCTCGGTGGACTCGGTGGCTGCCCCTACGCTCCCGGCGCCACTGGTAATGTCTCTACCGAGGATCTCGTACACATGCTGGAGCTGATGGGCTATCGCACCGGCATTGACCTTGAACAGATCCTCAAAGCCTCTGCGCAACTGCCAGCTCTAGTGCATCACGATGTACCAAGTCAGATTCTTAAGGCTGGGCGTCGTCTCGACCTTCATGATGTACCAAATTCTGTCAAGGAACACCTTGGTAAATAAAGGTGCCCGACTTGCGAGTGCTAGGACAATGCTAGTACTCATTGCCGCAACGAGGTCAATTTATGAAGATCGTTTTTCTCGACAGTGAAACCGTGCCGAAAGACATTCCTCTTCCAGCCTGGACGGAGCGCTGCGAAAACCTGACACTTGCTCCGAACGATAGTACTGTGGAGGGCGTGGCCGAGTCCGTGATCTCAGCGATCTACGCTCTACGTAGTCAACTCATTCCCTACTCGAAATCGAGCTATGACCGTTGGTCGGAGTCATCTTTTTTCTGCGTGCACCTTGCTCCCATCCACGATGTCAAGGGTGCCATCCTGGGGATCGTGGGAAAAGGAGATATCGGCAAACGCGTAGGGCAGCTCGCCGAAGCAGTTGGTATGAAGGTCATCTTCGCTGAGCGCAAGGGCGCGGATAAGGTGAGAAGCGGCTATATGGCCTTCGAGGCTGTCCTGCGACAGAGTGATATGCTGTCACTCCACTGCCCTGCCGTTCCGGGTTCCATCAACCTGATAGGTAACCGCGAGTTGCCGCTGATGAAAGAGGGGGCCTGCCTCATCAACACCGCTCGTGGGACTCTGGTGGATGCTAAGGCGGTGCTAGCATCCCTGAACGAGGGACACTTGGGCGGTGCTGCTCTGGACGTGCTGGAGTCCGAGCCTCCCTCAGAAGATCACCCTCTGATTTGCAATCGTCACCCAAGGCTTATCATCACTCCTCATGTGGCCTGGGCGAGCATGAATAGTGTAGATTGCTTGATTGATCGAGTGCTTGAGAATCTCGACGGCTTCTACCATGGAGAACCAGTCAATCTTGTATAAGTACTTTTTTTAAGTGGCTCCCGAAATTCGGACTAGGCGTTAAGCTCTGATCCTTCCGTCAGGAAGCCTGACCAACCTTGGAGACCGCCGCCCGGGACGCCGCCATCAAGCCCAACTCCGGTCCCGCCGCACTAGTGCTGTAACGCCAGTGGCTGCCACACCAGGCGCACCAAGCCAAAGCTGCCCCATAGCCAGTGCGGTGGTAAACGGCTGGCCACCACCCTTTGCGAGTGATCAGTCGACCGACTTCCAGTGCTGCAGTAGATGTTCGTGGAGTCGCACGCCACAGATGCCGATCAATTCCACCAGGGTAGAGCGTGGAATCTCCACGCCGGCGCGGGCATAGATCTGTGCCTGACACTAGAGCGGCTGATGGGCGGCATACTTGGCGATCACCACCTGGGCCAACGCCGAAGATCCACTTATCGACCAGATTGGCGTTCAAGGCATGCTCTAATACGATGCCGGCCACCTGATCCAAATCTGCCAGGAATAAGTAGGGCCGCGGCCAGATGATGGCCACCGCCCCTTATCTTGCTCCGCCTTACTCCGACGTTTATTTCTCCGCCACGCTATCAGTTTCCTGGCGATAGCTGCGCAGGGTCTGCTGATTCCAGGTCTCGAAATGTTGATCCATCGCCTGACGGGCCCGCGTACGGTTACGAGTCTTTACCGCGTCGACGATGGCGATATGGGTCTTATTCGTCTTTTCCTGGGCTACCGATGATTGCCGTGCTAGTACGCGGCGCTGATGAAGCACCTTCTTCAACACCGATGACAGCCCCTGAAAGATAATCAGAATAGCAGGGTTTTTGGCCATAATGGCCAGTTGTTCATGGAAATCGTAATCCGCTTGAAGACCTTCCATCACATCCGTTGAGTTAACGATCTTATTACAGAGCACCTCCAATCTTTCCAACTCCGAATCGAGATGATTGACAGCAGCAGCCTGGACAATCTCCCGCTCAAACATTTCACGAGCGGTTTCAAGATGATCCACTGAGATGTAATTAAGCTTTAGCGCCAACTCAAAATACAACTGAATAAAGACAGGCTCAGGCATCTTTAAAAAGGTACCACTCCCCTGCTTCCGCTCTATAAACCCCAGGCTCTGAAGAACCGAAAGAACGTTTCTTACCGACGTTCTATGCATATCAAAATGCTCGCATAGAGCTCTCTCAGGAGGCAGCTTCAAACGACCGTCTCTGGACAAATCAGAGATGGAAACGAAATCCTTCAGCCTATCCAAAATACTCGGATCAATAGCACTCATAAATTCACCTAATGCTGCCCCATGACGAGATGATCCATTTCTTGATGAACCTTCTCCCAGGACAGCATAGCATTAATCAATGGATATGCATGCCACCATTAACGTCAATCGTAGCTCCCGTAATATAATCGGAAAGATCAGACGCCAAGAACAGGAAAGTCTTGGCAACGTCCTCAGGAGTTCCCAGGCGATGTAGAGGAATGCCTTCCAGAATTTTTCCTTTCAGGGCATCATCTAGTTTACCACCAGTGATATCGGTGGCGATCAAGCCGGGAGTGACGGAATTGACACGCACACCGAAGCTACCAAGCTCTCTCGCCATCGCCTTACCAAGGCCGAGCATGCCGGCCTTGGCCGCACTGTAATGAGGCCCGCCAAAGATCCCACCACCACGCTGGGCAGATACAGAGGAAGTATTTGCGATAGAGCCTGAGAGCTGTTTTTTCATCTGCGGAATCACTGCTTGAGACATATATAACATGCCTCGCAGGTTGACGTCGAGAATGCGATCATAGTCATCCGGTTGAATCTCTTCGAACTTAACCGGCTGCGTAACACCTGCATTGTTCACCAGCACATCAATTCGGCCAAACTTCTCAAGCACAAAACTAGCTACCTGCTCACAATCATCCTTGCTAATCACATTAGCAACAAGAACCAGAGAGCGACTCTGATCGAACATGGCGCGAGCCTCGTCGCAGGCTTCTTGGTTAATATCTGTGATAACAATCGATGCGCCATGCTCATAGAACAGCTTGGCAGTGCGAAGACCTATACCATTGATGCCGGCCGCTCCAGTAACAATGCAAACTTTATCTTCTAGTAACTTCTTCATGGTATTTACACCTCCAGTTTGATGTCTTGAATACGACGAATCGAACGTACAATGCCTTCTTCTATCTCTTTCATCGGCACAGCTGCCTCCAGCCTCCAGGGCTGAGCATCCCGGTCACGGCGCAGACGGAACGGAAGCTCCAGGGAAAAAGGAATACTTTCTTTCATAAGCTTTCTTATCAGCGGAACTTCATTAACATCTCCCTCACCAAGAGGGGTAAAAGCAATACCATCATCACGTTTTTTACAGGATTTAATATGGAAATGATCCACCCAGGGAAGAGCCACTAGAGCGTCCCTCAGGGGGTCAATATCTGGACAATGAGACAACAGATTTCCCACATCGAAGTTGATACCGAATTCCGGCGTTGCTAGCGCTTCCAGCAACGGGGACAGATGCCGCGAGTGATCGATCAGATTCGCCACGCGGTTACCCGGGTTCTCCAGCAGAATACGTATTCCATAATGCCGAGCTATGGCGGCCAGCTCTTTGGCCTGGGCCAAGAAGGTGTTACTGGAAGCGATGCTGGCGGCATTGGTAATGACATAGGAAGCTCCCAGGGAAGACGCAAAGCGGCAGCGTGCCTCGAGACGCCGACAAGCATTGGATTCTCCTAGGTCAATATGGCCGGAGAAATAGCGGCATTCCTGACCATTGCGCCGCATCTCCTCCTTTAGCTCTAGGCCATAGGCAACTGTCAAGTCGTCATCACAAAAGGCTTCAACATAGCCCTCGATGAAGGCAATCTCTACCTGTGTCACCCCGCAACGTGCCAGCGAGGGGAAAATCGCATCGAAGCCATAACCATCGTAAGACGCTGTGCTTACCGATATATAGTTGGTTGATGTGTCACTACTCATGACCCGCTCCATCTATCACATTCCATTCAGCAATCGATAGGTACGTATCAACTGGCTATCATCGAGCTTGCCCTCACCTCTCTCCGAAGAAGCCACGAAAAGTTGATAGGAAGCATTCGCAAGCGGAGTATAAGCCCGGGACTGCTTGGCGGATTCACAGACAATACCAAGATCCTTGCAGAAGATATCGACCACACTGGTGATCTCGTCCGGCGGCAGAATCATACGTGGCCCCCGATCCTTGAGCATCCAGCTGGATGCAGCGGAAGCACCCAGCATCTCGACCATGGTTTCAAGATCGAGCCCATTCTTTTCGGCCAGGGATAAGGCTTCCGCAGCTGCGGCAATATGGACGCCGCACAGTAGTTGGTTTACCGACTTGAAGGCCGATCCCTGTCCGGGCTGATCACCTGCAGGGAAGATGGCACCACCCAGCACCTCGAAGACGTCACGGCAGGCAGTCAGAGCAGCGGGAATACCGGCAGCCATGATAGTAAGTGAGCCCTGCTGGGCTCCGACGACACCACCGGACACAGGTGCATCGACAAAATGCAGATCCACACGAACATCTCTGATCTCATGGCTGATTTTCGCTGAATCAGCTGGAGAAATGGTGGACATCTGCACAATACAAGCACCTGGCTTTAGCTTCTCGATCATGCCCTGTTCGAACAACAGACTGCGAACTTGCTGGGCGTTGACAACCATGATCAACAGACCGTCGACAGTGGGCAGGGAGGGATTCACCTCGCCTCCTGTACCAGTACGACGCTGGAATTCCTGGACTTTCTCGGCATCTACATCATAGGGCACCACCTTGATGCCTGCATCGTGTAAGTTGCTGGCCATGGGCCAGCCCATGGAGCCAAGCCCGGCGAAAATGACGGTTTTCATCTTACAACACCTCAGTAGATAATCAGTGCAGGCACAAAAGACACCAGGAGCAGCACAATGAGTGCCACCAGATAGAAAGGTATCAACTCCTTTACCACCGAACCGATCTTTTCCTTGGCAATGGCCGAGGATACGAAAAGTGTGGTGCCAATAGGAGGTGTAAACAGCCCGATACTCAGGTTGACGCACATCATAATGCCAAGCTGAACCAGATCCAGTCCGATTGCGTTGGCGATTGAGACCAGTGTTGGACCAAGGAGAAGAATAGCTGCCGGAAGATCCAAGAACATGCCGATAAACAGCAGCAGAATATTTATTGCGAGAATGATCAAGAGCGGATGCTGAAGATAGTCCACCGCCCAGTTGGCGATTGCCTGAGGTATACCCCCACTCGTTAGTATATAGCCGATAATATTGGCTGCAGCAATGATCAACATGACCACACCGGTAGTAATAACGGTGCTAGTCAGCGCTGCCATGATACGGGTTCCATTGAGGTCACGATAGATCAAGGCGCTCACCATAAGAGCATAGGCAACGGCGATGATGCTGACCTCGGTCGGTGTAGCGATGCCGGCCCGCAATAGCACTAGGATGAACACAGGCATCATCAATGCAGGCAACGCACTAAAGAATGTTGACCTCTTCTCTGCTCGAGTATAATGCATTGTAAGCCTAGGGAAACCACGTCTTTTTCCGATAAAATAACACGCCATCATCATTCCAGCAGCAAGTAACAGCGCAGGTATTACCGCAGCGATAAACAGTGAAGCAATGGAAGTACTCGAAACCACTGCAAAAAGGATTAGTGGAATGGAGGGCGGCATCAAGCCGGCGATGACGGAAGATGATGAAGTTACAGCTGCACTAAATGCTGCAGGATACCCTTCCTTCTTCTGCCAGGGAATTAGCATGGAACCAAGCGCCGAAGCTTCGGCTACCGAGGAGCCGGATACCCCACCAAACACGGTTGAACCAACCACAGAAACTTGCCCTAGGCCACCGTGGTATTTCCCGACAAGCATGGAAGCGAGGCCAACGAGTTTCTGACCCAGCTTACCGGACATCATCAGGCTTCCCGACAGAATGAAGAAGGGAATTGCCAACAGTGGAAAGCTCTGGGTTGGCTGGAAGATTTTCATCACTACCATGCTCGATGGAACAGGGCCAAATACCGAGAGCGCTGCCCAGCCACTGATGACCAGAGAATAGCCCACTGGCATGGCTAGTAGCATGAAGATGATGAAGCCCAGCAACATATGAACGGTCATAGCGCTTCCTCCCCCTGTGACACCTGGGATGTAGTGGGTTCTTCTCGGCCAGCCAGTAGCAGCCCAATGTTGAGCAAGGAGATAAGTGCTAGTGCTGCAAACCCGACCACCACCGACCAATAAGCCCAGGACATTGCAATCTTGGTAATAGGGAGACGCTGCCCCCCGGCGATATCGATCACAGTCAGGCCGCGATAAGCAATCATAGTGAAGGCGATCACTGCGAGAGCATTTATGGCGATGAGGATTAAGCGCCGCATGAACACAGGCAGGTTATCGACGATCAGATTGATCCCAATATGTTCATTTTTTGCCGCTGCGGCGACAATTGCGCTCACCGTCAGCCAGGGAAACATTAGATTGGGGACTTCGGTTACCCAGCCAAGATTTGTGGACAGCACGTACCTGACAATTACACCCGACATGAGCGAAAGGAACATGACGATAATGGCAAAAATAGCGATCCATTTTGCCAGCTGGTATATCACTGTCTTGGAGCTCAGCATCAGGGAGGTGACCGAAGTCACCTCACTGACCCGGCTCTCCTCGGAGAGCTTCATCACGACGTCCTCCTTCTCAACGAGCGTCGTTCTGGACTGCATTAATAACCATATCAACCAGATCTGGATATTGCTCACGCCAAGCGTCATATACAGAAGAGGTGGCTTCGATGAATGGCGCTGTGTCCACATCATTGAACTCGATACCAGCCTCAATCATTCTCCCTTTCAACTCCTCGTCGGCCGCAAGAGATGCTTGACGATTGAACTCGCCCGCCTCCAGCGCTGCCTCTTGTATCGCCCCCTGATGCTCGGGACTCAGGGAATCCCAGACCATCTTACTCATTAAAATTGGCGTCGACTCGTACTTGTGGCCGGTCATCGAGATATAGTCTTGGACTTCGTGTAGCTTGGATGAATAGATGTTCATCAAAGGATTCTCCTGACCATCAACGACACCTTGCTGAAGTGCGATATAAAGTTCAGAAAAATTCATTGGTGTTGGGTTGGCTCCTAAAGCCTCGAAAATATCGACCGTCATTTCATCCGGCGGTGTACGGATCTGCATACCCCTGAGGTCTTCCGGTGTTTCTATTGGCTTAACACTATTGCTAACATGCCGAATACCATTATCCCAGAGTGCTAAAAGCACCAAGCCATTGTTCTCTGCCAAGGCTTTGAGTTCGTCACCGACTTCTCCGTCCATGACGCGCCATGCTTCCGGCAGCGAATCGAATAGAAATGGCAGTCCAAGAACCGAGAACTGCGGCACCACAGAAGAGGTAGCGCCTTGAGAGTTGGCACTCAGCGCTAAGGTGCCCATACGCATCTGGGTCAAGGCTTCCATGTCGTCACCATACTGGGCGTTACCGCCCACATCGACCTTGATCTCTCCTCCGGTTGTTTCTTCAACTAGTTGGGCGAACAGCTCCGAGGCTTCCCACTTGGGGTTGCCCTCGGCGGCATTATGGGCAAGCTGCAAGGTCTGTGCAGATAAAGCCGATGAGGCGACCACCATAGACCCGGCGACAAAGATACTGCTGAGAATATTTCTCATGGCTAGCTACTCCGAATTGAATATTGTTGTTTCGATCTCTTTTAATCTGAAAGGGATTCTTCTACTTTTTTCACCACCTCCTGAGTTGAAATGCCATATCGGTCGTGGAGCGTGGGCAGCGCCCCCGCATCCAAGAACTCGTCTGGCAAGCCGATCTGTTGGAACCTTGCTGGAACACCATTTCTCATAAGTAATGAGGCAACACTTTCCCCCAATCCACCGACCACAGAATGGTTTTCCGCCACAAATACCGGTTTTCCGTTATGACGTCGAACTTCCGCAAGGATTGCTTCTTCATCCAACGGCTTGATCGTCGGGCAGTGAAGTACCGTTACCGAAGTTCCCTTCTCTTGCAACTGATCGGAAGCTTCCACTGATCGCATTGTCATAAGTCCAGAAGAAATGATCAGCGCATCGCCACCCTTGATCAAACGCTTCGCCTTGCCGATCTCGAAATAATAATCATCAAAGCGATCCAGCACCTTGGGCACCTTTCCACGTAACAGGCGCATGTAAACAGGGCCATCATAGTCAACCATCGCCTGTACGGACTGCTGGATATCGATAGCATCGCAGGGATCGATGATCGTGAGATTCGGCATTCCACGGAAAATAGCGACATCTTCGGTAGCCTGATGGCTTGGCCCATATCCAGTTGTCAGGCCTGGCAAGGCACAGACGATCTTGACGTTGAGTTTTTCCTCTGCAATAGCCATTGCGATGAAGTCATAGGCACGACGTGACGCAAATACGCTGTAGGTGGTGACAAAGGGAATGAAGCCTTCCCTGGCCATACCAGCACCGGCGCTCATCAGTAGCTGTTCGGCCATACCCATCTGATAGAAACGATCCGGATATGCATTACCGAAGATATGCAAATCGGTGTACTTTGCCAGGTCTGCCGACATACCTACGATCTTGTCATTTTCTGCCGCCGCTTCGACTAAAGCATGTCCAAATGGCGCTGCCATTGTTGGCTGCCCTTCCCCCGCGATCGAGGCAATCATTGCCGAAGTCTTCAATTTCTTCTTGTCCGTCACTTCACGTCTCCTCACTTGATCCCATAAACATCGTCTAGCTGCTTCAACGCAAGACTCCACTCGTCTTCATCCACACGGATGAAGTGAGTCTTCTCACGGGTTTCCAGCAGCGGAACACCTCGGCCCATCAAGGTGTCGCAGATGATCACGCGAGGTTTGTCAGACTGGCTGCTGACAGCAGAATCGAAAGCCCGGACCAACTCTTCCAGATCATTGCCATTGACCCGCCATGTCTCCCAGCCAAAAGCAGTCCATCTGTCGGCAATTGGTTCGTAGTTGAGAACTTTCGACGATCTCTCGTCTGCCTGCTGGTCATTGACATCCACGATCGCAATCAGATTATTCAACTTCCAGTGTGAGGCAGATGCTGCCGCTTCCCAGGTGGAGCCCTCGTTCAGCTCACCATCGGAAAGCAGATTGTAGATATAAGAGTCGCTACCCTTGCGCTTTAGCCCGAGCGCCATGCCGACACCTATCCCCAGGCCATGGCCCAGAGAGCCACCGGTGATTTCCATCCCCGGTGTATAGGTCGCCATTCCGGACATGGGCAGAATACTGTCATCGCTACCGTAATTCTCGATCTCGCTTTCCAAGACGATGCCCGCCTCGATCAGCGCCGCATAGAGTGCGATGGCGTAGTGACCAATAGATAACAGAAAGCGATCCCGGCCTTCCCATTCAGGGTCATCTGCACGGAACTTGAGATGGCGGAAATATGCCACTGCCAGCACGTCGGCCACCCCAAGTGCCTGGCCGACATAACCTTGGCCCTGCACCTCCCCCATCAGTAGTGCATTACGGCGGATGCGGTATGCATGCTGCCTTAGCTTCTGGACCTCCTCAGCCCCGGCAATCGATAATGAAGCGCTCATTGGCAACTCCCTATAATTGGTTGACCAATTAAGGCTAGCCCCATGTGGACAAGATAGATACCCAACTTTAGTCTACGATTGTTTTTTTATTAAACCATTGTTTTTTAAGTAATTAATTATGCTTATCGACAAGAAGAGGCCTCCGAAATAACATTTGCTCACCACTCGGAATATATTGACCAATTTATCGGGCAGACGAAAATCAATGAGAGTACGACCACAGCACCAGTACAGTGACGAGCGATAACAGCTAGCTCCTCTGCCTATGCTCAGTGGACAGAGGAATGCTGGTGGAGGGTTTTCTCGGCGGGAAAGAAGGGCTTGTGCTTCAGGGGTTTCTTCGCCTCAGCGGGTGGCTTCGTCGAGGCGGATGATGGTGTGTGCATTGGTGGCGCTAGTGGCCAGGGTATTGACGACCCCGGTGCGCAATGCGCCGAGAATCCCCACCGCCTTGGTGTTCTCGCTGGCGATGGCGATGACATCGGGGATTCTGGACAGGTCACCAACCCCCAGACCGATGACCCGCCCCTGCATCGGGGTCGCCGACGGCTGTCCATGAATATCGATGAAGTGGCAGCCCATCATGTCGCCCACCGTCCCCGACAACCTCGCCTCGGCGATCTCTTGAGGCGAAAACCAGCCCATACGCACCATATTACTGTCTTCACTCATGTCGCCGACGCCGATCAGGGCGACATCGGCACGCCGGGCCCGATCCAGGGCCTGCCGCACCGTAGGGTTTTCGTAGAGCTCATCACGCAGGGCGGCATTCTGCACCAATGCCGGGGCATAGAGCGTCTCGCTCTCGCCACCGAACTTGCTCGCCAGGCGCCGGCAGATATGGTCGGGGTTCATGTACTCCCCCGCCCGCAGGGAGCCGCCAATAGCGCAGACGAAGGACACATTGCGCCGCTCGGCAGCGAAGACATTATCGGCCACGGCGCCCACATTGCGCCCCATGCCAACGGCAACGATGCCGCCTTCCGTCAGGCTCCGGGATAGATGATCGGCCACCAGGCTGGCCACCGCTGAACGCTGTGCATCGCCATCGCTACGATCCAGAGCAATCAACGCGCGTCCAATCCCAAAACGGCGCTTGAGCTCCTGTTCGATCTCGGCACTGACCGCCGGATGCTGACGCACCCTGACATCCACGATGCCCTCCGCCTGGGCTCGCTTGAGCAAGCGTCCGACCCGCACCCGGGAGAGCCCCAGACGGTTGGCGATAATCTCCTGCGTCTCCCCCTGTACGTAATAGAGAGTAGCGATCTCGGTCATCAGATCGATATCTGCGACGTCCTGGCGATGATTCATCCTGTTCTTCCCGGTACTTTTCATGGCGGACACTAGCATACCTTATATACGCAAGATTCCCGCCAATCGGCAGGAACCTCGACTTTTTTCCGCAAAACCGAGCAGCGCCTTATTCACAGCGCTCCAGGACGGGCATTAGGGCACGAACAATGATAGCAAGTGATATGGCACCGGCATCTGGTGTTCCCAAGCTCTTTTCGGCCAAGGGGCGCGCACGCCCCACCCGGGGTAGCAAGTCCGCCGTTGCATCTGCGGCCTCCTGGGCTCTGTGGGAGGCTCTTTCCCAGGCGGCACTAATACTCTCGCCCGCAGCTACAGACTTTGACAAACACTCGGAAAAGGGCACCAACACGTCTACCAGTGTTTTGTCGCCAGGCTTGGCCTTGCCAAAGTTCATGACATTATCGCTGGCAGCGGCCACACCAGTGGCCAAGCGTTCGGCAGACAGCGAATGTTCGTCACCCAGGGCCTCACCGATGGAGGTCAAGATGACACCCCAGATTGCGCCGGAGGTCCCCCCCGCCCGATCGGACCAACACTCAGCCGCCCGACGCAGCACCGTTTCGGCACCTGCTCCACTGGCCAGCGCCTCCCTCGCAGCCTCCAGGCAGGCTTTGCTACCACGCTGCATGCCGATGCCATGATCGCCATCACCCGCCACCGCGTCGATTCGCCCTAGTTCCGTAGCATTTTCTTTAACCGTGGCAACCAACACCTCCAGCGCTGCCACAACCCTGGCGGCTAGCTCTTTGGAAGCTTTGCTGGCCGGTGGAATCCCAAGCTGGGCGACCGACTCCACTTCGGCAGGGTCGATGGCCTCCGCGGGCCGCACGCTACCCTTGCGATAGGCCGGAGCATCCGCGGGTGCCATCCAGTAGCGCGCTATCTCATCGTCAAGCCACAATAGGGTCAGAGACACGCCTGCCATGTCCAGGCTGGTCACCAGCTCTCCCACCTCCGGCTCGACAATCCGTAGCCCCGCTTCACGCAGCAGTTCATCCACCCGGCGGTAGACCACGAAAAGCTCTTCATACTTGATGGTGCCGAGCCCATTGAGTATTGGCACCACGCGAGCGCCATGTGGCTCAATGCCCTCCGGAACCTCTTCGAGCAGGCGACTCACCAGCATATCGGCAAGGCCATCGGCGGTAGGCACATCCTCCTCACGGATCCCAGGCTCGCCATGGATGCCGAGGCCAACCGCCATCTTGCCGGCGGGCACATGGAAGAGTGCATCGTCGGCACCGGGCAGGGTGCAGCCATCGAAGGCTACGCCAAAGGAACGGGTGCGGCGATTGGTCTCCCGGGCTACTGCCACCACCGCATCGAGGGTCGCACCCGCTTCCGCCGCTGCAGCCGCCGCCTTGAATACTGTCAAGTCACCAGCAATGCCACGACGCTTGTCGAACTCGACCAGAGATGCGCTGGCCACATCATCGGTAATGGTGACTATCTCGCAGGGAATCCCCTCAGCAATCAGCCGCTCCCGGGCCTGCCCGAAATGCAGCACGTCACCAGCATAGTTGCCGAAACTCAGCAGTACGCCACCACCGTTATCCGCCGCCTTGGCTACGGAATAGACCTGCTGGGCCGACGGAGAGGTAAACAGGTTCCCCATGACCGCACCATGGGCAAGGCCCTGCCCCACCAAGCCAGCGAAGGCCGGGTAATGACCACTGCCCCCGCCGATCACCACCGCGACGGTACCGGTCTCACTCCGGGTACTGCGCACCACACCACCTGGAACGGCCATCAGCTTGTCACGATGAGCAGCCACCAGCCCCAGGCGGGCCTCGTCGGGAAAATCACTGGGATCATTGAACAAACGTGTCATGGAAACATGCCCCTAAATTGAGGTGGGCCGGCGCCCTACCGGCTCACCCTGGTTATTCTCGATAGATGAGGCTCAGCGCTTGTCCGCCCCGAGACGCGCCTCATATTCAGAGATCTTGGCCAACTTCTGGGCCGAGGGGCCTCCAGGGAAGAACTGCCCCAGGAAAGTAGACACGATCTCCTTGGCCAGCTCCGGCCCCACAACCCTGGCACCCAGCGTCACGATTTGCGCGTCATTGCTGGTGCGTGCCTTGCCAGCAGAATAGGTGTCATGGGCTTGGGCGGCGCGAACACCGGGCACCTTGTTGGCCGAGATGGCCACCCCGATACCGGTACCGCACACCAGCACGCCACGATCGAAGCGTCCCTCCTTGATCGCCGTGGCAACCGCGAAGGCCACATCGGGGTAGAGGATCGGCTCGGCATTGTAGGTACCGAAGTCCTCGACCTCGTAACCCAGCTCACGCATATGCGCGATAAGAATTTCCTTGAGGTCGTAGGCGGCTTCATCGCCACCGATAGCGACGGTCAGGGAAGGGATGGCATCAGGCATGGTGATCTCCTTGAGGATAGTGTTGGCGCCTGATCCCACAGATGGCACCAAGCGATACGCCTCAAGCTAGCATCATATGAACATAAGTAAACCATATGATCATAAGAACAGAGCGATGCACCCAGGCTCAACCGGAAAGATCACTCATCAGAACGGCCATACCCTGCTGATATTCAATGGAATTCTCTTTTTCGGCCATAAAGCACAGGCGGTAATTCAACTTTAGTTGAATGTCCATATGCTCGACATCTGCGCATATGTGACCAATACTCTCTTCATCAAATCGATCATCCGTTCACACCTTGAGCACGTATTCCAGGAGGCCTTATGTCCCGTCTTGACGCCCTGCGCCAGCACTCCCTCGTGGTCGCCGATACCGGTGACCTCGACGCCATCAAGCGCTACCAGCCCCAGGACGCGACCACCAATCCATCTCTGATTCTCAAAGCCTTCGAGTTGCCCGGCTATCAGGAGCTCATCGATGACGTACTAAGCGAGACGCGGAACGAAGGGACCGATCTCGTCGACCGTGCCAAGCGAAGCGTGGATCGCTTGGCGGTCGCCATGGGCAGCGAGATCGCTAGCGTGGTGCCCGGCCGCGTATCCACCGAGGTAGCGGCGCGACTCTCCTTCGATACTCAGGCCAGCATCCGCAAGGCCCACGAGCTGATCGAGCTCTATGATCGCCGCGGCGTGGGGCGCGATCGCGTGCTGATCAAGCTGGCCTCGACCTGGGAGGGCATTCGCGCCGCCGAGGTGCTGGAAAAGGAGGGCATCAACTGCAACCTGACCCTGCTGTTCAGTGATGCCCAGGCCCAGGCGTGTTTTGATGCCGGCGTTTTCCTGGTCTCGCCGTTCGTGGGTCGCGTGACCGACTGGTACAAAAAGGAGACTGGGCGCGACTATGCCCCGCAGGAGGATCCAGGTGTGGCCTTCGTCCGTGGCGTCTGCGAGCGGGTCAACCAGGGCGGCTACGACACCGTGGTGATGGGCGCGAGCTTCCGCACCGTCGAGCAAGTGCTGGCACTGGCCGGTTGCCCACGGCTGACCATCTCACCGGCGCTGCTCGAGGCGCTGGCTGCTGCCGATGGCGACGTCGCCCCACGGATCACCCTAAGCCAAGACGGCACCTCGCGCCGCCAGCCGCTTAACGAGGCCGAGTTCCGCTGGGGCCATAATCAGGATGCCATGGCCAACGACAAGCTGGCCGAGGGCATCCGTCGCTTTGCCGAGGATCAGCACAAGCTCGAGGCCCTGATCGCCGATCGCTTGGCAACGCGCTGAACCACTGGCCACCAGCCCGCACCACAATCAACCACTGGGACCCACTATGCCGACTCGTTTTACACTGGCCAATGCCATTCGCGCGCTCTCCATGGATGCCGTACAGCAGGCCAAGTCCGGCCACCCCGGCGCCCCCATGGGCATGGCCGATATCGCCGAAGTGCTGTGGAACGATCACCTGAGCCACAACCCGGCCAACCCGCACTGGGCCAACCGCGACCGCT
>NZ_JARWAM010000027.1:0-24362 GCF_031451695.1 Franzmannia qiaohouensis | reverse complement strand
GCGCGCCCCGTGCGGGACGCGACTCGCCAGACTGCGACACTTATACAAGGCAGCCAACGTTTCTATCCGCGCGCCCCGTGCGGGACGCGACCCGAGCGCTAGCCCGGCAGCATGAGGCCGAGAAAGTTTCTATCCGCGCGCCCCGTGCGGGACGCGACAGGCCTTGTCCACACTCGGTGCGGCCCCAGACAGCGTTTCTATCCGCGCGCCCCGTGCGGGACGCGACCGCATCACAGGCGTCACCGGCGCCATGTTGTATGGTTTCTATCCGCGCGCCCCGTGCGGGACGCGACATCTGCTTTGCGGAGAAGTTTTCGGTTTTCATGAGGTTTCTATCCGCGCGCCCCGTGCGGGACGCGACAAGGGGTTAGGTGTGGTTTTGTGACACTTCTGACTGTTTCTATCCGCGCGCCCCGTGCGGGACGCGACGTGATGCGCACGCCAATTGGCCGGCCTGCGTCGTTGTTTCTATCCGCGCGCCCCGTGCGGGACGCGACCGCCCTTATCCGCGAGTATGAGCAGATGCAAGAGGTTTCTATCCGCGCGCCCCGTGCGGGACGCGACGAGTCAAAATCGCGCAATTTATGACACATTCAGGGTTTCTATCCGCGCGCCCCGTGCGGGACGCGACGTGGTGGTCAAGCGCTCGCCAGCCTGTCCGGCCGCGTTTCTATCCGCGCGCCCCGTGCGGGACGCGACGTGCTCGACGACAAGGGGCTGCTGATCGGCAGCAAACAGTTTCTATCCGCGCGCCCCGTGCGGGACGCGACCGCCGGTCCCAGCTTCCACCCACTTGGCCTGCTCGATGTTTCTATCCGCGCGCCCCGTGCGGGACGCGACGCGTCGACGTACTCCTGGCCGGCGAGGCCAAAGCCGTTTCTATCCGCGCGCCCCGTGCGGGACGCGACCCATGTCCGTGATCGCCGCCATGTCCCGCCCAGTGTTTCTATCCGCGCGCCCCGTGCGGGACGCGACCTCAGCTGGCTGATCATCGGGCTAGCGTTGGCGTGTTTCTATCCGCGCGCCCCGTGCGGGACGCGACAGGCCCCTGCGGGGTATCTGATCAAGCGTGATGGTTTCTATCCGCGCGCCCCGTGCGGGACGCGACTCAGGCGCAAAGCAAGGACGGGCTGATCGCTCCCGTTTCTATCCGCGCGCCCCGTGCGGGACGCGACCAGGAAGCGCTGCGCATCGCCCGCCTGCTGCGCGGAGTTTCTATCCGCGCGCCCCGTGCGGGACGCGACATCTTCAAACGCGTCGGTGTCGTACTGGTGTGCATTGTTTCTATCCGCGCGCCCCGTGCGGGACGCGACCGTTATCGTAGGCCACCGGCGGGCCGTCCCAACTGTTTCTATCCGCGCGCCCCGTGCGGGACGCGACCAAGCGCCTGGTTGAGCTCGGCCTCGCCGACACCGTTTCTATCCGCGCGCCCCGTGCGGGACGCGACGCGCCCAGCGGCGGCACATGCCGGTGCGTGCCCAGTTTCTATCCGCGCGCCCCGTGCGGGACGCGACCTGCGACCCGACACGCTTAGGCGTGCCAGGCCTCGTTTCTATCCGCGCGCCCCGTGCGGGACGCGACTCGGAATGAGTGGTGCGCTACCAGCATATACGCCTGTGTTTCTATCCGCGCGCCCCGTGCGGGACGCGACGCTGCGACCCGACACGCTTAGGCGTGCCAGGCCTCGTTTCTATCCGCGCGCCCCGTGCGGGACGCGACTGTAGCCGAACGGGCTTTCGTCGTCCTCGTTGGTGTTTCTATCCGCGCGCCCCGTGCGGGACGCGACTCGCCAGACTGCGACACTTATACAAGGCAGCCAACGTTTCTATCCGCGCGCCCCGTGCGGGACGCGACGCCACCTCCCTCGCCCGCCTCAAGGCGCAATGGCAGGTTTCTATCCGCGCGCCCCGTGCGGGACGCGACGTCACCGAGTGACGCCGCCAGCCCCGGGTTCAGTGTTTCTATCCGCGCGCCCCGTGCGGGACGCGACGCGTGTATGGTACAATGTATGGCAGGCGGCCAGTTTCTATCCGCGCGCCCCGTGCGGGACGCGACATGACCCGTCTGACTCACCAGCCTGGAGCGTCTGGTTTCTATCCGCGCGCCCCGTGCGGGACGCGACTGCTCCTTTATAACGCATTGAAATACCGATCAAAATGGGCAGCATCTTGCGAAACTGCCAAAGTAACGCAGGAGAAGCACCCATCAGCCGGCTAATAAATCTAAAAATCTTTCAAAATCATATTATTAAAGAGCTGCGAACCCACCGGTAAAGTGCCGGACATTATGGGTTCGCAAGACTAGGGAAATCAGAAAACTAGCGGACCGTTCATATCCAAGGCAGGCTTGGCGCCGATATGCTCGATTCGGTTCTTCCAGTTCCTGCCCAGGAAATAGAAGCGCAGGCTGTCGACTTCATCGTCGATCAGGTCGATCAACCGCTGTCGCAGGCGCACCCATTGATCGGGATCAACCTCGATCTCGAATACTGAGAATTGCACTCGTTGCCCAACATCACGGCAAGCCTTGGCAACACGACGCAGTCTCCCCTCGCCGCCATCGGAAGAAGTGCTGACATCGTAGCTGACCAGAACCATCATCGCTGCACTCTCCTTATCAGATCACTTCCACAGGAAGGGTGGATAGGCATCCAGATCGCCACGCAGATAGCGCGCCAGCAATTGCGCCTGCAGAATCGGCAGCATGCCTATTGGCGCCTTCTCGCCAATAAAGGCATGGTTGAGTTCTTCACGCTTCCGCTCCTGATAGGCAGTCAGCACCGTCTTGCGCGCATCGTCAGTCAGCACCACGCCGCCACTTTCAGCAACCGTGAAATCCTTTTCCCGAAGCTGGCGACGATTGACCAGAGACAGCGCCAATCGGTCCCCCAGCAGCGGCCTGAACTCCTCAGCCAGGTCGAGTGCCAAGCTGGGCCGCCCGGGCCGGTCGCGGTGCAGGAACCCTACCGCAGGGTCCAGTCCAACGCTTTCCAGCGCTGAACGGCAGTCGTGGGTCAGTAGCGTATAAAGAAAGGAAAGCAAAGCATTGATCCGATCACGCGGTGGGCGGCGGTTGCGGCCGGTGAAGCGGAAAGCTTCACCGTCATTACGAACAAGACTATCGAAGACGCTGAAATAGACCTGCCCAGCCTCCCCTTCAAGGCCTCGCAATCCATTGGTCAGAGGTTCTCGCAGCAGGTCGCGTGCAATTCTGCTCAGGCGAGTACACGCCCTTTCCAATCCTTCGCGCTCAGCCGGGGCCAGCTTGCTGCCATAGTCACGTAGCCCCCTCGAGATTACCGCTCGTTGATTGTGCACCTTGCCGATCAACACGCCACGGACGATGGCAGCACACCCGACTTCGTCATCGCTGGTGCGGTACTGGGTGCGCCTCAACAGCACGTTGCCGGATACCGGCCCCTCAATACGTGCGAGGAACTTACCATTGGGCGACAAGTGAGTGATGGTAACCCCCTGCTCAGCACAGAACCCCATCAGCGGCGGCGATACCAGCACCCTGCCGAAACACACCAGCGACTCGAGCATATGAATGGGCAGTCGTGCTCGCTCCTTACCCTCGACGTTCATGACCACGTTGGCCCCATCTTTTCTGAGCCAGGCTCCTTCGGTGGTGATGTAGAGCGTATTGAGCTGACGGCGCATGCTATTCACTCATCCAGAGATTGAATTTGACGCGCCAGCCAGCGGCCTGCCGAGCGCTGCTTGCCCATTACTTGCGGTTGGCAGGCATCGATCAGCGAGCAGTGGTCGCAGCGCTTGGGCTCATAGGTAGCGAATGGTGTATGGTTGCTATCGAAGAGATCACGCGTCTCGGCGACGACTCGCAGGGTCAGTCCCCGCAGCTCGTCGTCGAACGCGACGGCCTTGCGCCGCCGCGTCTTGCCATAGTAGAGCGCGCCCTGCTCGATCAAGACACCCAGCATCTCTTCCAGACACAGAGCCTGAGCGCACAACTGCACCTCATCGGCGCGATGGGCCTTGGGCCGACCACGCTTGTACTCGATAGGCCGGACCACTGCGGGTTGCTGGGACTCATCGAACTCGACAACATCGGCAATCCCGGTCAATCCAAGCGTCTCACTGGCCAGCGGAAGTGCCATAGCGGTGTGGATGCCCCGTCGACGTTCATGGCCCAGGTGGTCGGCACGCTCATGGAGGATGCGCCCTTCTGCCGTATAGCGGTTTTCCGCCCACTGCTGCTCGAGATGGATCAGCGCGCACTGGCGAGGACAAAACAGCATGTGCTGCAGTGCCGAGAGCGGGATCAGGCGAACGTCATCCTCCATCCCATTCGCCTACAACTTCTCGTCGACGCTAACACCGGCCGGTAAGTCCTCTGCCTCGACAGAGACGTAATAGTCGCTGTAGTGGCGGGCCGGAGTATCCTCCTCGCCTTCAACACGCTTAACTTTCACGCTATCAAACAGAACATGTGCCGGGGCATTACCCATCGGGTGATCATGCTTGAAGACGATCAGCTTGCGTGTCGACATCTCGCCGCGGGCGGCGGATCGGTCATGCTCGAACATATTGATCAGCGCACGCCATAATAGCTCGAGATCATCATCCGAGAAGCCAGTACGCTCGGCGAGTTTGGCCGATATGTAGCCATGTGCGCGATAGAGGCCATAGGGAATAATGTGCTTGCGGCCCATGGTACGCTCCTTCTCGAGATCGCGCTCATTGGTGACCGCCATGCGGGTTATCGAAACCTCCAACGGCACTACCGGGTCAATGGAGCTGGCAAAGGCCATCTGTACCGGACCACGCACCTGGCCGGAGTTGACCTCGGTGGTCATCACCGCACCGAAGGTGCGTACGTCGAAGAAGTTCCGACACATCCACTCGGTCAGTGCACGAGCCTTTTCCACCTCCTTGGGCAACTTCTTCGGCTCGGGCTTGATGTCGAGCGCATCGTAGGCCTTCTTGTGCTGGTTGTTGAGCACCGACTTTTCTTGCATATAGATGGCATAGCCGGCGTCAACGTCCTTCTCCAGGGCAACGTAGTTACGGATCTTGCGCTTGAGACAGACATCGGTCACTAGGCCCTGGTTGGTCTCCGGATCGAGTCTTGGCAGATTGCCGGCATCCGGATCACCATTGGGGTTGCCGTTGGTGACGTCGAACAGCAGCACGAATTCGTAACGATTGGCGATAGCACTCATTCTGACTCTCCCTGCTCATCTTCTACATTTTTTTCGGCGCTGTCTTTCTTGGCAAAGCGGGCTTGTGACTGGTGGTAATAACCAATTGCGAAGCGCCCCTGCTCTTCAATGGGCAAGTTCTTGGGGAACCTGTCGCCCAAGCCGTCGATGATGGTGCCTATCTCACCCTCGATCTTGTGCGCCAGCCCTCCCTTGTCCTTCTTGCGCATGTTCGACAAATGATGCTGCACATTACGCAACAGCATGGGGAAGACGCTGGCCGGCGTTGCCGAAGCGGCGCCGTAATAGCGATCACGAATGGTGGCATTCACCTCGTTACCGAGCGCGCCGCGCTGAGCGCTTTCCAACTCGGCGAATAGCCTGCCCAGCAAATAGCCGGGGTGGGTGGAATGAGGATCGAGACTCACGGGCACCTCCTGAGTGATTGTGTTCGAATCCGCTGAAAGACGTCCCTGTCGCGCCAGTACAGCCTTGCAGAGAGCGACACGGATGCCACTGATATCGCCATCGTTACGCATGCGCATGATGACGTTGGTGAGCAAAGAGTGCGGGTAGCGACTCCCGGTCAGGATGGCGCGAGTCAATTCCCCGGCAAGCTGCGGGGGAACGTCCTCAGCTTTAGCCTTACCATCACGGCTCGGAGCGGTCGCGAAGAGCAGCCGCCACATAGCAGGAGCGACACCCTTCCAAGGAACAGGCTCAATCCGCAAATCGAAGTAATGCTGGGCATAGTGATGAGCCAGGTGCTCCAGGCTATCGACGTGCCAGAAGCGCACAGACAGGCGTGCCACGTTAGGCGCCAGCCCTAAAACGAAAAACTGGGTATCTGGCTCCAACATCGGATTAAGCTCCGCCAGTGGGCGCCCCTCGGTGATCTGCTTCAACAGGGTGCCTAACTTAGCAGCCTCCTGCTCATCGCTAGGGGGCTCATTGAGCATTGCAAAGAAGCCCTCGGCTGCTTCGGCATGTGCCGTGTCCCTGGCCTTGGCCCAGAACACCACCGTGGCGTCGCCAATCTGGAGTCGCTGACGATTTTCGGTCTCTCCTCGCAGCAAGTGGTTCAGCGCGGTCGAATAGCCAAAGATGGCCGCCTTAGAGATCGAAGCGTTTTGATTCTTGCTGTAGCCGTAAGACTCATAGGCATCACTATTGAATGAAACGAGCGATGCACCAGACGACTGTGCATCCCTGACGCCCCGAATTGCAGGGTGGTCGGTGCCCAACGGGGCGATCTCGCCGGTGATCAGGCACTGCCCCGACTCCCCTGCGCCACTTTCCAGCGCGGCAGCCCATAGCCGGCGTGCTTCTCGGTTCTCATGGAGATACTGCCGCTGGCCATCGAGCCGGAATATGACATTGGTATCCAATACCTCTTCGCTGTAACCAGGAAGTTCGAAGAGTTGCTCCGGCTTCCACTGATCGAGCAGTCTCAGAAAGGCCATCAGATCGGGATCATCGCTCTCACCGAACAGCGCGAACTGACGCGCCTTGAACGCCGCATGCTCATCGGTCAGGCGCTTTCCTTCACCGGCAGAGACACCGAGGGCATAGGCGGTCTTGTCCCACAGCGGATAGGCGTGGATACCCGAGGTCCGCCGCTTGTCCACAGGCACCTGGCAAGAGCTCGGCCGTGGTTTCTTGCCGGTGGTGTCGCGCAGGTCGACAACCTGTAGCGGCTTTCCCTCCTGGGAAAAAACTAGGCAGAAGCTGACTTTCTCGCTGCTGAAGCCTGGCAGCGGCACCTTCTCTTCATCCGCCAGTCGCTGGTAGTAGTCATTGAGGGCGGAAAGAATCATGCCAACGCCTCCTCGAAAGGTGGTACCTCGATCACGCCACCCTGCATTTGGGCGCGAAAGAAGCGTGGCGTCTTGCCGTTGGCGAAGTCGATATCGTGCAGCATATAACCAAGGTCACGCTCCCCGCTCAAGCGGTCATCAATGGCTGGCATAGCAGCATCGGCTTCGATCAGGACAAAGCTGGCGGGAAACTCCCGTGTGCCCAGGCACGGCATATGGAAGCACTGCCCATGCCGGGCGCGGCGGTTGAAGATATCCAAATGCTTGCCGGGTGTATCGCTCTCGTCGGCACGCGAGGTGAACTCGAAATGCGCCTCGATGACATAGCCGACATCACGCAGGATCGTAGCAGCGCGCTGCTGACGGTTCTGGTCAACATAGTAGGCCACATCGTCGACGCGCCCTGACTTCATTGCCTTGGAGACAGTGGTAGCGGGCAGTTTTCCCGCCACTTCGTTTCGTCGCAGCGACTCGAAGCGAATCGGTTTAAGAACATGGATGCGATCCACACACCAGCGAATTGCCGGTTTCCAGTGTATTGCCTCCAAGATGCCTCGTGCCGCAGACGGTGTGATCACATCGTAGGAGACTCGCTCGACCTTCATCTCAGGCCGCGTAAAGCAAGCCCGCTCCCCCCAGATATGCAGACGAACCCCATATGCCATCGTTACGTCCTTTGGTAGAGATCCGCGCCCCGACAGGTCGGGGCGACAATAGTAAGTACAACTGATAGGTTTCTATCCACTCCCTCACATAAACCAGCCTAACCAGATAGGTAGCGCTGCTGCCAGGGAGACCAATAGCCAAATCCTTCTAGTGGGCGCTTCAAGCCTAAAAGCCGCTGCCCCCCATTCCATGGCCAGCAAGACTCGTCCTCTGCGAACGCTACACAGCAGGGTAAACTCTCTTAGGTCTTGCTGATGCTCGGGGGACATGGCCTGCTCTCAGCTCAGTGTGGCTACCTACAAGATTAGCCCTCCGCCCTTCGAATTACAACTTCCTATCATATGTACTTACAGAATCAAGTTTTCAGCCTTTATGAAGGTAGGCTCACTCCAGTTCAGCCCTAGCCACTCGTCATAAAGATCCTCGTTAACCAACATCATGAATTGGTCGCCGAATTTGTCGGGCTCGACAGCCACGATGGCACCGACCCGCTCCAGCGCGGCGAAGCCCTGCTGCGGCACCTGAACCGTATAAGGCTGCAGCTTGCGGGCGATGCCCGCTACCTTGTCGGCATAAGCCAGATCCCTCAGCGCGGCCCGGGCCTTGTCGTCGAAGGGAATGATCACAGCGCGCTGGTTGTTCTCGATCATGCGAAACTTCTGCTCAAGGGTTTCGAAGGGAATGCCATCAAGACGGCCCCTCTCCACCAGGCTCAGCAAGTCATGCCGGTCCAGTTGCTTTGGTCCCTGCTGCCAGTACAACAACCGGAAGTAGGCCTCTATCGCCGCCAACGACAGTGGGTCGTCTTCGTTCTGCCTGATAACCTCGGTGGTAACTTGGGCGAACTGCTTGAGCTCAGGTGGAGGTGCCCAATCGTCATTGGCCGTGGCGAAGATCGCGACCTCGCTATCCGACGCCTTGCGCCGCCCCTCACGATTGCAACGTCCAGCCGCCTGTGCGATTGAGTCCAGTCCCGCCTCGGCTCGCAATACTCGCGGGAAGTCGACATCGACGCCAGCCTCTATTAGGGATGTCGAAATTACCCGACACGTCTGGCCATCTTCGAGGACTTGGCGTATCTCGGCCAGTACTTGACGACGATGTACGGCGCACATCGAGGTGGTGAGGTGATAGGCACCAGGCTGATCTGCTATCGATTCGAACAGTGCCCGGGCATGACGGCGATTGTTGACGATGCACAGCACCTGCTCGGTCGCTAGCAGCTTGTCGCGCAGCTCCCCATCTCCCAGCGTACCGATATGACGCACGCTGACGCGTTCCAACTGGCGGTAGAGTTGCTCGGGTTCCGGCGCAAGTTCCCTGAGGTTACGCAAGCCACCGTCGAAGCTGCGATCGGGATCGTCGGTTTCGGCCAGCGCCGGCTGGGTCGCGGTGCACAGCACGACACTGGTACGATAGTTCAGCGCCAGTTCGTCCAGTGCCGCCACGCTGGGCCGCAGCAACGGCAAGGGCATGGTTTGCGCCTCGTCGAGAATCACCACGCTGCTTGCGATGTTGTGCAACTTGCGGCAGCGCGAGGTCTTGGCGGCGAACAGGCTTTCGAAGAACTGCACTGCCGTGGTGACGATGATTCGCGCATCCCAGTTCTCGCTGTCACGCCGCAGCTTATCGATGGTGTGATGATCACGCTGACTGCCAGTGTCAAAAGCACTATGGTGCTCCAGTACCGCTGCCTCGCCATGCTCTCCCAGGGCATCGCGAAACACCGCAGCGTTCTGCTCGACGATACTGGTGAATGGAATCACATAGATCACCCGATCCATGCCGTGAGCAATGGCATGATCGAGAGCGAAAGCCAGTGAGGCCAGCGTTTTGCCCCCACCAGTCGGTACTGTCAGTGAAAACCTACCAGGCGGCAGCTCGGCTTGAGCGCGAACATGGGAGAGGATCTCACCACGCAGGCGATTGACGTCGCTGTCTGCCTTAAAGGTGGCCAAGCGCTTATCGAGGGCATCACGCAACACCTCCAGCGGCGGCCCGCCACCGCGTGCGTGGGGCACGCCTTTTTCGTGCACTGCATAGAAGGACTCGGTATCGACGTAGTCAGCATCGACCAGGCAGGAAAATAGCATTCGTGCCAAAAAGGCATATTGGAAGAAGGCCCTGTCAAGGCGCCGCTGAAAGTGTGCCGGGGGCAACAGATTCCGGGGAAGCATTATCTCTTGCTGCCATACCGGATCGAGCGGGGGCAAGTCAGCTTCCAGGCGGTTCTGCAGTGGCGTGCGCTCACCAATATCTCGTCCATTGGCCAGCCCTGCATGGTGGCCGGCAATTAAGTAGGCGAGCAGGTGGCCAAGCTGGGAGTATTTCTCAATGGCGATATGGGCGCCAGCCGTAGAGTGATCGACTCGCTCTGGAGAGCCTTCCAGGCGGCGCTGGAAGGGTGCGGTGTACTTACCAAGATCGTGGAGTAGGCCCGCTGCCTCGCCCCATGGGCCTGCATCGAAGCGATCCGCGCGCTCCGCGGCAAGCTTCGCCACAGTGCTCAAGTGGTTCTCGAGTGTCTGCCAGCGAGATTTACCCTCATCTGGAAGAGAGTGTGCGTAAAACATATAACCCTGCGCTTTTTTTATATGTATTGTAGCTAAGCACCCCTAACCCAACTTCGCCACTTATAGATTCAACTTTCCTGTTATTCGCATATGTGACGCAGCGGCCGCTCATCCTGTCCCCACCTTGCATCACTCCCCCCACATCAGTACGGTTATTGATTGAACATTCAATAAAGGTTTTGCTATGCGTTCCAACCAGAGCCGCTTCTCTCGTCTAAGCCTGCCCTTCGCCCTGCTCGGGGGTGGTGCCTTGCTGCTGCCGCTTTCCGTGCAGGCGGATGCCCTGCAGCAGCAGCTGGAGGATCTGCAAGACTTTCAGGTGATCGCCCACCGCGGTGCCAGCGGGCACGCGCCGGAACAGACCCTGCCGGCGCTGGAGCTGGCCCATGAGATGGGAGTGGACTACCTGGAGCTGGATATCCAGATGACCGCCGACGGCGAGCTGGTGGCCTTCCACGACGAGAGCCTCGACCGCGCCACCGACGGCGAGGGTGAGCTCAAGGATTTCACCCTGGAGGAGCTCAAGGCGCTGGACGCCGGTAGCTGGTTCAACGAGGCCTACCCGGAGTATGCCGACGACGCATTCGCCGGGGAGCAGATCCTGACCCTGGGCGAGGTCATCGAGCGCTTCGGCACCAGCGCCCGCTACTACCTCGAGACCAAGTCGCCGGAGCTCTATCCGGGTATCGAGGAGGCGCTGGTCGAGGAGCTGGAGGCCCACGGCCTGATCGAGGCCGGCGCGGCGGTGATCCAGTCGTTCAGCCAGCCAAGCCTGCTCGAGGTACAGGCGCTGAATGACGACGTGCCGCTGATTCAGCTGGTGTGGTACTACCCGGAAGAGGACGGCGAGGAGCGCCTGGTGGAGTGGACCGGGGTGACGCCGGGACCGAGCGAGATCGAGGATGCCGACTTCGCGGCGATCCGCGACTACGCCGTCGGCATCGGTACCAACCTGACCTATGAAGACGAGCTGCAGGTGATCGATGCGGCCTTCGTCGAGCAGGCCCAGGCCAACGACCTGCTGGTGCATGTCTACACCATCAACGAGCAGGACGACATGCAGATGCTGCTCGACTGGGGCGTCGACGGCATCTTCACCGACTTCCCCGACCGGCTCAACGCGCTGGCCGAGTAAGCGAACGCTTACTCACGATGCAAAGCGACGCCTCCAGGGGCGGCGCTCGCGTGTCGGGCGGGGCGTCACTCCGCCTCGTCGCCCTCGTCGTGGTAGAAGTCGAGGTCCTCGAGCTGGCCGACCACCGCGGTGGCGATATTGGCCAGGTGCGAGGCCACGCGCTTGTAGTGGCGCGCCAGGAGCGAGTAGGCCACCGCCTCGTGGAAGGCGACCTGCTGGTCGTCCTTGAACAGCTCCTCGATCAGGTGGTCGCCCTGGGCGCGAATGCCGCGGGCCATGGAGAGCACCTGGCGCGCCTTGGCCTCGTCGGAGTCGCGGGTGGCGCTGACCATCATGCCGAACATGCGGCCCATCTGCTCGGCCATGCCGTCCAGCGGCCCCTGGTAGCGCGGCACATGAAAGCCCTCACTATAGAAGCTGCCCACCTCGAAGACGTTCTTGCAGTAGTCGCCGATACGCTCGGCATCCTTGGCCACGCTCATCAATGCCAGGCAGATGGCTACGTCGTGGCCAGGATTGACGGTGAGGTGGCGCAGCACCTTGCGGCGAATCGAGCGCTCCAGCTCGTTGATCGCCTGGTCGCGATCGTAGAGCGGCTGGCGCACCTCGTCGGCGGGCACGGTGCTATAGAGCACGTCGTTGGCGCGGGCGAACATCCACTCACCGTGCTCGAGCATGCTGGTGAGGTCCTCGAAGGCCTGGTCGAGGGTGTTCTCCGAGGTCAGGGCGGTATAGAGCTGTCGAAACATGTGACGGTCTCCCGGTGGGCCGCGCTCAGCGCAGGCTCATGAACAGTTCGGTGGCGGCAATGCCGACCAGCGGCACGACAAAGAACACGCCGATCAGGAATAGGAAGGCGTAGCGGGTCTGCTTGGCCGCCAGCTTGCCGTACCAGTTGGCCACGCGCAGCGGGATCACCCGCAGCGGCCACCAGATCGCGGTGCCGGTGAGGTTGAAGATGACGTGGAACAAGGCCACGGTCATCGCCGCTGCGATAGGATTGGCGGTGGCGGCCAGCACGCTGGTCACGGTGGTGCCGAGGTTGGCGCCCATCATGAACGGCAGCACCCGGCGCATGCGCACCACCCCGGCCCCGGCCAGCGGCACCATCAGGCTGCTGGTAATGGTGCTCGACTGCACCAGCACGGTGGAGACCACGCCCACGCCGTAGGCGCGCAGGTCGGTGCGGAAGAAGTAGGTGCGGAATAGGCCGTCCATGTGGCGCAGCAGCGCGCCGCGCAGGTTCTGGACCATGAAGATCAGCGCGGCAAACATCAGCAGCATGCCGAAGCCGGCCACCAGCAGGCCCTGAGCCGGCGAGGTCGGCAGCAAAAAGCCGCCGATGGCGTTGAAGGCGTCGACCACCGGCGCGGTGATCACCTTGATCGGGCTGTTGGGCCGCGCTACCTCCTCGAGGCCGATCAGCTCGGCGAGCCAGCCGGCCAGGCGCGTGAACACCCCGCGGCCGGCCTCGTGGAACATGCCGCTGAGCCACTCGATGGGGAACACCACCGCCACGGTGAGGATGTTGAAGAAGTCGTGCATCAGCGCCGCAGTGAACGAGCGCCGGAAATTGCGCTTGATGCGCATGTTGGCCAGGGCCACGATGACCCCGGTGACCGCGGTGCCGATATTGGCACCCATGATCGCGAACACCGCGGTGCCAAGCGTCATTTCGCCGCTGGCCACCAGGGTCACGATCAGCGCCGAGGTGAACGACGAACTCTGCACGACCATGGTGACCAGCACGCCGGCCAGCAGGGCGATGAAGGGGTTCTCGCCGTAGGCGAAGGCGCGGCTCAGGAAGTCGCTCTCGCCGCCGAAGGTGCCGAGGCCCGAGCCCAGCACGTTGAGGGCGGCCAGGAACAGGTAGAGGCACAGTCCGGCGTAGAGGCCACGCATCCAGGCCGGCGTTTCACGGCGCGCTTGACGCTCGAAGGCACGCGAGTCGGAGGGCGGTGTGGTGCGATTCGTCATAAGTGAGTAGCTACCGTGTGGGTCCGCGGGTGGTATGACGGTTTAATGACGCTTTGATGTCAGCGCGCACCCTAACGAGCATAGATGACAGTTTGATGACATAAAGGACACGCATGGCGAATTCCGCACAGGTGATCATCGTTGGCGGTGGCATGGTGGGTGCTGCGCTGGCCGCCTCGCTGGGCCAGGCGGGCCTTGGCGTGGCTCTCATCGAGAGCGGCGCGGCCCCCACGCTACCACAGGACGACGGCTTCGATCTGCGGGTGTCGTCGCTCAATCTGGCCGCTGAACGGCTGCTGGCCGAGGTCGGCGCCTGGGAGAGAATCCCCCAGGACCGCCGCTGCCCGTTTCGGCGCATCCATGGCTGGAGCCAGCAGGGCCGCGGCGAGGCCCGCTTCGATGCCACCAGCCTCGGCCACGACGCCTTCGGCAGCTTCGTCGAGAACCGCTGGATCCGCGCCGCGCTGTGGGCGCGCCTGGACGAGCTGCCGACGGTCACCTGCTACTGCGGGGTGCGGCCGATGGTCCTGCGCCAGGCGGCCAACCAGGTGGAGCTGGAGCTCGATGACGGCACCCGGCTGAGCGGCTCGCTGGTGGTCGGCGCCGACGGCGCACGCTCGGCGCTGCGCGAGCTGTCCGGCATTACGGTCGAGAGCGGCGACTACGACCAGCGCGCCCTGGTGATCAACGTCGCCACCCGGCTGCCCCAGCAGGACGTCAGCTGGCAGTGCTTCACACCCGAGGGTCCCCAGGCGATGCTGCCGCTGCCCGGCGCCCACGCCTCGCTGGTGTGGTACGGCAAGCCGGATACCATCACAGCCCTCGAGCAACTCGACCCCGAGGCCCTGCGCCAGACCCTGGAGCGCGACTTCCCGGCGCGCCTGGGCGGCGTCGAGGCGGTGCTGGGCCGCGCCAGTTTTCCCATCCGCCGCCAGCACGCGCGGCGCTATAGCGACGCGCGCTGCGTATTGATCGGCGATGCCGCCCATGTGATCAGCCCGCTGGCGGGCCAGGGCCTGAATCTCGGCCTGCAGGATGTGATCGCCCTCAGCGAGCGGCTGGTCGCCGCGCATCGCCGCGGCCAGGACCTGGGCAGCGCACCGCTGCTCGACGCCTATGCCCGCCAGCGGCGCCCGCAGACGCTGGCGATGATTGCCGCCACCGAGCTGCTGCACCGAGTGTTCACCGGCGCCCCACCGCTGCGCCGGCTGGGCAGCCTGGGGCTCGCCGTCACCCAGCGCCTGCCGCTGGCCAAGCGCCTGATGATGCGCCAGGCGATGGGCCTGTGACCCCGCCAATGAGGCTATAGTAAGCACGACCCACGCCAATCGGAGCCCCACCATGCGCCACTCCACCGTGCTGATCGCCAGCCTCGTGCTGCTGCTGAGCCTGCCCGCCACCGCTCTGGGCCAATCCTCGACGCAGGAGTGGCAGGGCTATGCCGACGCTCTGGCCCGCGGCGAGCGCCACGCCAACCTGTGGCAGGCAAGCTGGACCGGCATCTACGGCGCCAGCCTGGCGCTCAACGCCTACCAGGCCAGCGAGGCGAGCGACCGCGACGACCGCTACGATGCCCGGGTCGGGGTGGTCAAGTCGGCGCTGGCGCTGGGCGGCATGTTCCTCGACCGCCAGCCCCACCCGGTGGCCCACCGCGACTTCCGCGCCCTCGATCAGGGCGACGACCTCGACCGCGCCCGGGCGCTGATCCGTGAGACCGCCGCCGACGAGCGCCAGCGCCGCTCCCTCGAGGCGCGCCTGGGCTCGCTGGCGGTGAATACCGCCTCGGGGCTGCTGATCGGCGTCGGCGACGGCCGCGGCCGCGACGGGGCGATCAACTTCGCCACCGGCATGCTGATCAGCGAGCTGCAGCTGCAGACCCAGCCGCGCCAGGCCGGCCGCGCCCTCAACCGCTTCCAGCCCGCCCAGGCCTCACTCGGCGAGCTGCGCTTCGACTATGAATACGCGCTGCTGGCCAGCCCCGAACAGCTGGGCGTGGCGATCCGCTACTGACGGTTGGAGCACCACCCCATGGCCGCTATCATAGGCGGCCATTTTTCATGCCGAGCGCGGCGTGGCTTTTCAATTAACTTGTTATGTTATAACCTTCTTGTCATTCACGAGGGATGCTCCATGGCACACCGTCACCACCATCGGCCCGAGGGGCCGTGCCACTTTTCATTGATGTCGCTGGCCGCCGGCCGGCGCCTGCTGCTGGTCGCGGTGCCGCTGGCGGGGCTATGGCTGGCGGTCTCCTGGGCCGTGGGTTGGTGGTCCTGATGTCGCGCCTGCGCCTCAACGACCTGCAGCTCGCCCAGGGCGGCCGTACCGTGCTCGAGCACGTCAGCGGCAGTTTCGAGGACGGCGCCATCACCGCGCTGATCGGCGCCAATGGCGCCGGCAAGAGCACCCTGATCCAGGCGATCATGGGCGAGCTTGCGCCAATCAAGGGTCGCGTCGAATGCGACGTGCCCAAGGAGCGCCGCGCCTGGCTGCCCCAGCAGCTGGCGCTCGACCTGACCTTCCCGATGAGCGTGGAAGAGTTGATCATGACCGGCACCTGGCCCAGCCACGGCGCACTCAAGGGCTACTGCGGCCCGCACTACCGCCAGGCCCGCAAGGTGATGGCGCGCCTGGGCATCTCACAGCTCGCCCACCGCCCACTGGGCGAACTGTCCGGCGGCCAGCGCCAGCGCGCGCTGCTCGGCCGCACCCTGATGCAGGAGGCCGAGCTGCTGCTGCTCGACGAGCCGTTCGCCAACGTCGATCTCGACACCGTCGAGGTATTGATGGACGTGCTGCGCGACATGGCCGCCCAGGGCGCCACCATCATCGTAGTGCTGCACGACCTCGAGCAGCTCTCGCGGCTGGCCGACTGCGTGCTGGCCCTGGCCGGCGGCCATGCCCGCTGGAGCACCCCGGAGACGATCCTCGAGCGCCACCACGGCGGTACCCAGCGCCATCACCACGCGCCGATCTTGCCCCTCGACCTGCCGGGGCTGACGCCATGATCGCGCTTCTGCATGAGTGGTTCATCGCCCCCTTCGACTACGGCTTCATGCGCCGCGCCTTCGTCGCCGGCATCGCCCTGTCGCTGGCCGCGCCGCCGCTGGGCGTGTTCCTGGTGCTGCGCGGCATGAGCCTGATCGGCGACGCCATGGCCCACGCCATCCTGCCCGGCGTGGCGCTAGGCTTCCTGCTGGCCGGCTTCTCGCTGCCGGCGATGAGCCTAGGCGGGATTCTCTCCGGGCTGTTGGTGGCCGGGCTTGCCGGCAGCGTGTCGCAGATGAGCGGCCAGCGCGAGGACGCCGCCATGGCCAGTTTCTTCCTGATCTCGCTGGCCGCCGGGGTGATGCTGGTGTCGCTGGGCGGCAGCAGCGTCGACCTGACCCATGTGCTGTTCGGCTCGATCCTGGCGGTCAACTCCAGCGCCCTGGTGCTGATCGCCGCCATCAGCAGCCTGATCGTGGTGTGCCTGGCGTGGATGTTCCGCGCCATGGTGGTGGAGTGCCTCGATCCGCTGTTCCTGCGTGGCCAGGGCAACCGCAACGGCTTGATCCACGGCCTGTTCCTGGCCCTGGTGGTGCTCAACCTGACCGCCGGCTTCCAGACCCTCGGCACGCTGATGGCCGTGGGCCTGATGATGCTGCCGGCCACCGCGGCGCGCTTCTGGAGCAAGCGCCTCGAGGGGTTGATAGCCATCGCCGTGGTATGGGCAATGCTCGCCAGCACCGGCGGGCTGCTGCTGTCGTATCACCTGTCGATGCCGTCCGGGCCGAGCATCATCATGCTCGCCGGCATCGGCTATATCGCGTCGGCGCTGTTCGGCCGCCATCACAGTCTGATGGCCAAGCTGCGACGCCGCGCCACGCCGCTGGAGGCCAGCGAGGCCGGATAGCGCATTTTCCAAAACGCAACGCCACGAGGTACGCCATGAGAACCAAACCCTTCGCCCTTAGCCTGCTGCTCGGCAGCGCCGGCCTGGTCGCCCTGTCTCCGCTGCAGGCCGACGAGCGCATCGAGGTGGTAGCCAGCTTCAGCATCCTGGCCGACATGGTTCACAACGTGGGTGGCGACCACGTCAATGTCACCTCGCTGGTCGGCGCCGACAGTGACGCGCATGTGTTCTCGCCCAGCCCCACCGAGGCGCGCGCCATCGCCGAAGCCGACCTGGTGGTGTTCAACGGCCTGCAGTTCGAGGGCTGGATGGAGCGCCTGATCGACTCCAGCGACTACAGCGGCCCGCTGGTCACCGCCACCGACGGCATCGAACGCATCCCCTACCACGGCCACGACCACGGGCATGCCCATGGCCACGACGACCATGGTCACGACGACCATGGTCATGACGATCACGGGCATGACGGCCACGGGCATGACGACCACGGGCATGACGACCACGGCCACGACGACCATGATCACGGCCATGACGACCATGATCACGGTCACGACGATCATGGCCATGGCCATGACGATCACGACCATGGCGAATACGATCCCCACGCCTGGCAGGACCTGGCGCTGGCCCAGACCTATGTGCTCAATATCCGCGATGGCCTGATCGACGCCGACCCGGACAACGAGCAGAACTACCGCGACAACGCCGAGCGCTACATCAACGAGATCGACGCCACCGACGCCGAGATCCGCGAGCTGCTCACCGAGATCCCGCCCTCCAGCACCATCATCACCGGCCACGACTCCTTCGGCTACTTCTCGAACGCCTACGGCCTGCGCTTCCTGTCGCCGGTGGGGCTCTCCACCGAGGCCGAGCCCAGCGCCGCCAACATGGCCGAGCTGATCGACGTGATCCGCGAGCAGAACGTCCAGGCGCTGTTCCACGAGAACATGACCAGCCCAGCGATCATCAACCAGCTCGCCGAAGAGGCCGGTCTGGAGATCGCCGGCACCCTTTACGCCGATGCCCTGGCCTCTGAAGGCGAAGCCAGCACCTACCTGGGCATGATGCGCCACAACGCCATGACCCTGCACGAGGCGCTGGCCGACCCGGATCATGACGGACATGACCACGGGCACGACGATCATGGGCACGACCATGACCACGACCACGACCACGACCACGACCACGACCACGACCACGACCACGACCACGACCACGACCACGACCACGATGATCATGGCCATAGCCACTGATAGCTAACGCAAGCTGGCTTGGGCGCTACCTTCGGGTGGCGCCTTTTTTGTGCAACACTCATGGCGCGTCCCCCAGGTGAGCCCCCTATGCTCGAGCTGCGCCAGGTCAGCAAGTCCTACGCCACGCCCCAGGGCCCAATCGGGGTCCTCGACGGCGTGGACCTTTCACTCGGCGCCGGCGAGAGCCTGGCGCTGATGGGCGAGTCGGGCAGCGGCAAGTCGACCCTGCTGCACCTGGCCGCCGGCCTCGACCTGCCCGATGCCGGCAGCATCCACGTCGACGGCCGGCCACTGGCCGACATGAATGAGGGCCAGCGCGCGGCGCTGCGCCGGGCGCGGCTGGGGCTGGTGTTCCAGCAGTTCCACCTGGTGCCGAGCCTCAGCGTGGCCGACAACCTGACCCTGCAGACACGCCTCGCCGGCCGCCACGACCGCACCTGGTGCGACACCCTGCTGGCGCGACTGGGGCTTGCCAGCATGGCGCGGCGCTACCCCGAGCAGCTCTCCGGCGGCCAGCAGCAGCGCCTGGCCATCGGCCGCGCCATGGCGGTGCGCCCGGCCCTGCTGCTCGCCGACGAACCCACCGGCAACCTCGATGAGTCCACCGCCGACGAGGTGCTGGCGCTGCTGCTCGAGCTGGTCCACGACAGCGGCTGCGCGCTGCTGATGGTGACCCACAGCCCGCGGGTGGCGGCACCGCTGAACCGCTGCCTGACCCTTGCCCACGGCCGCCTGCAGGGCGCCACGAGCGCCGCGCCATGATCGCCGCAGTGGCTGCCACCCTGCTCTCGCACTATCGGCGTCATCCCGGGCAGCTGGTGATGCTGCTGCTCGGCCTGTGGGTGGCCAGCGCGCTGTGGAGCGGCGTGCAGGCGATCAACGCCTCGGCCCGCGACAGCTACGACCGCAGCGCGGCGCTGTTCGACGCCGGGCTCGACCGTATCGAGCGCCGCGACGGCGAACCTGTAGCCCTCGACACCTACCTGGCGCTGCGCCGGGCCGGCGTTGCGGTGTCGCCGCTGATCGAGGGCGAGCTGGTCCTGGCCGGCGATGAGCGGGTCACGCTGCTCGGCATCGAGCCGCTGACGCTGCCCGCCGCCAGCGGCATCCAGGCCAGCGGCGGACCTGACGCCCTCGGCGACTTCCTGCAGCCACCCTGGCGAATCCGACTGGCCGCCGACACCCTGGCCGCCCTCGACGCCGCCCGGCACGGCGAGCGTCTGCTCGACCGCGACCGCCAGCCGCTGCCACCGCTGGCCCTCGACCCCAGCGTCCCCCCTGGCACGCTGGTCACTGATATCGGCGTGGCCGGCGCGCTGCTGGGCATGCCTGATGACGCCATCAGCCGCCTGCTGATCGCCCCCGGCGACCCCGCCGAGCTGCCCGCAGCGCTGGTGCGACTGCGCGCCGAGCTGCTCGCCGACCCCGGCCAGCTCAGCGACAGCTTCCACCTCAATCTCACCGCCCTGGGCCTGCTGGCGCTGGTGGTGGGGCTGTTCATCGTGCATGCCGCCCTCAGCCTGACCCTGGAGCAGCGCCTGGGCATGCTGCGCACGCTGCGCGCCCTGGGCGTGCCGGCTACCACCTTGGTCGGCCTGCTCGCCGCCGAGCTGCTGATGCTGGGGGTCGTTGGTACGCTGCTGGGCATCCTTAGCGGGGTATGGCTGGCTGGCCAGCTGCTGCCGGACGTGGCGGCCAGCCTGGCCACGCTCTACGGCGAACAGGTGGGTGGCGAGCTGGCGCTACCCTGGCACTACTGGCTGGGCGGCATCGCGATCACCCTTGGCGGCCTGTTTAGCGCCGGTGCCACCACCCTGTGGCGGGCGGCGCGCCTCGACGTACTGGGACTTGCCCAGCGCCAGCGCTGGCGCGGCGGGCTGCAGCGACAGCTGGCGCTTATGGCGCTGCTCGGCGCGGTGCTATGGCTGCTGGCCCTGGGAGTGTGGCTGTGGCTAAGCGGCCAGCCCCCCGGCGAGCGGCTGCTGGCCGGATTCGCACTGGTCGCCATCGGCCTGCTGGCGGCTACCCTGTGGCTGCCGCCGCTGCTGGGGCTGCTGCTCGGCTTGGCGGTGCGGGGGCTGCGTCAGCGCCCGCTGGCGCAGTGGGCGATGGCCGACCTGCAGCTGCAGCTGCCGCGCCTGCAGCTGGCGATGATGGCACTGCTGCTGGCGCTGGCCACCAACCTCGGTGTCGGCAGCATGGTCGGCGGCTTTCGCCTCACCTTCCTCGACTGGCTCGACCAGCGGCTGGTCGCCGAGGCCTATGTGCGCCCGCCCGCCGAGCAGTTCGACGCCAGCGTGGCCTGGCTCGAGGCCCGCGACGAGGTCGTTGCGCTGCTGCCGACCCGGCGTGCCGATGCCACCCTGCGCGCCGCTGGCGTCGATGCCGAGCCGGTAGGCATCTACGGCATCACCCCGGCGCCGCAGCTCACCCGCGAATGGCCGCTACTGCACACCGAGCAGGGCGTGTCCGAGGCCTGGCAGGCCTTCACCGAGGGGGCTGCGCTGATCAATGAACAGCTGGCCATCGCCACCGGCCTGGGGCCCGGCGATCGCCTCACCCTGAGCAGCGCCGAGGGACCGCTCGAGACCACGATTGCCGCCGTCTACCCCGACTACGGCAACCCCCGCGGCGAGGTGACGCTGACCACCACGGCACTCGCCGAGCGCTTCGCCGCGCCGCCGGGGAGCCTGGGCATCGTGCTGGCCGAGGGCAGCGATGTCGCGGCCCTCGGCCAGGCCCTCGACCGCGCCATCGACCTGGCCGGCGCCAGCCTGATCGACCAGCAGGCCGTAAAGCAGCAGGCCCAGGCGATCTTCGAGCGCACCTTCGCCATTACCCGGGCGCTCACCGTGCTGACCCTGGGCGTGGCGGGGCTGGCGCTGTTCACCAGCCTGCTGGCCCAGGGCGGCGAACGGCGCGCCCAACTGGCGCCGCTGTGGGCGCTGGGGGTCACACGCGGGCGGCTGGCCGGGGTGTCGCTGGTCCAGCTGAATCTCGCGGCGCTGACCACCGCGCTGCTGGCGATCCCGCTGGGTATCGCCCTGACCTGGGGGCTGGTGGCGGTCATCAACGTCGCCGCCTTCGGCTGGCGGCTGCCGCTGCATGTCTTCCCCAGCCAGCTATTGCTGGCCCTGGGCCTGGCGCTGGCGGTGGCCTGGCTGGCCGCCCTGATCCCGCTGTGGCGGCTGTGGCGCAGCCGCCCCCGTGAGCTGCTGATGGAGTTTTCTGCCTCATGACTCGCCGCCTGCTGCTCGCCGCTGCCGCGTTTCTGGCCCTGCTGCTACTGCGCCCGATGCCCACCGTCGAGTCGCCACAGGGCTTCGCCGGCCTGGGCGCCGAGGCCGAGGGCTATGCCCAGGCCGGCCCGGGCCAGGCGCTGCGATTTCCCGACGACCACGGCCCCCACCCCGACTACCGCATCGAGTGGTGGTACCTGACCGCCAACCTGGAGGATGAGCAGGGCGAGCCGCTGGGCATTCAGTGGACGCTGTTCCGCCAGGCGCTGGCGCCGCCGTCGTCGCCCGCGGCCGAATCGCCGCGGCCCTGGCACAGCCGCCAGCTGTGGATGGCGCATGCCGCCCTTTCGTGGGGCGAGCGGCATCTGGTCGAGGAGCGCTTCGCGCGTGGCCTCACGCTACCCGATGCCGAAGCGCGGCGTGCCCAGGCCGGTGCCGTGGCCGAGCCGTTCGCCGCCTGGCTCGACGACTGGCGGCTGAGCAGCCGGGTGGTCGACCCGGCGGGAGATACCTTCGAGCAACTCGAGGTCAGCGCCAGCGGCGAGGACGCTGGCCAACCGTTCGGCTACCGCCTGACGCTGACCGCCGAGGGGCCATTGGTGCTGCACGGCGAGGCGGGCTTCAGCCAGAAATCTGCCGACGGCCAGGGCTCCTACTATTACAGCCAGCCGTTCTGGCGCGTCGAGGGCGAGGTCGAGCTCGACGGCGAGACGCAACGCGTCTCAGGTCGCGGTTGGCTCGACCGCGAATGGAGCAGCCAGCTGCTCGGCCCCACCCAGCAGGGCTGGGACTGGTTCTCGCTGCACCTCGACGACGGCCACCGGCTGATGGCCTTTCGCCTGCGCGGCGGCGGGCGCGATGGCGGCGACTATCTGTCGGGCAGCTGGATCACCCCGGACGGCGGCCTGACCCCGCTCAGCGGCGACGACCTGGCGCTGATACCGCAGCAGACCAGCAGCGTAGCCGGGCGCGAGGTGCCGACCCGTTGGCATCTCGCGCTGCCCACGCAGGGGCTTGAGCTCGAGGTCGCGGCACGCCACCCCCAGCGCTGGATGGACACCGCCTTCGCCTACTGGGAGGGCGAGGTCGTGGCCGTCGACCGCGACAGCGGCGAACGCCTCGGCGAGGGCTACCTGGAGATGACCGGCTATTGACGGGTGGGCAGGCGTCGATACCTCCGCTCTAGCAGCCCCCTTGCCGGCATACGCTCAGTGGCGTGCCCGGAAGTGCTGCTCCCCCGGCGCCACGTCGTTGTGCACCGCGGCCAGCAGCTCGGCATCCAGGGAGGGGTCATCGAGGGAGAGCAGGCCACACTGCGACAGGGCCTCGCGCAGGCCGACCTGCTCGTCGAATCGTTCGTAGAGCACGCGTACGCAGCAGGGCATGCGCTCGCTGTTGTCTGCCACGCCGAGCTTGAGCCCCGTGAGTCGGGTTACCTGGCTTTGAAAGCTGGGAAAGAGGATGGTCTGGGTAAGCTCGTGGCCGTTGAGCGTCTCATGATCCACCAGGAAAATGCGGTCGGCCAGTCTGACAGCCACGCCCTGGTAGCGGTTGTGGCAAGGCCGGGGATTGCCTGGCGTCTGCATGCGCTCGGTGCGCTGGTAGACGATGCCCCGCTCTCTCTCCTCCAGACACACCAAGGTGCGGATCAGGTACCCGGGGCGTGACATCGAGTGGTAGTACTCGAAGTAGCGCCCCAGGTAGCGCGCCATGCCCTCCCGGCCGCGATACAGCAGGTCATCCGGCCAGCCTCCTCCCGCCACCGAGCTCGACGCCGAGGGCAGCCGCCCCGCCTGCACCAGGGTGCAGAAGTCGTCGTGGGGCAAGTAGAGCTCGTGTTCTTCCACCCCGAAGAAGGCGCAAAGGCGCTGCATGGCGGCATGCCGGGGGCGGTAACGTCCCCTGAGGTAGCGGTTGAACTGGGCGCGATTGATCTCGAGCCTCCGGCACACCTCGGCGATGGAAGGGTAGTAGCTGCACAGCAGGCGTAGATTGGCAACGAAATCGTCATTCACTTGACCGGCCTCCGGTGCCCAGATAGGTGGTGCAGTCTGATGCGCTCACTTTGGCGGATAGTGCACAGGAGTGCAACGGAGCGCCCAGTCCCAACGCCTTCGATAGTTGTTTCAATCATGTCACGAACCCCTGCGGGCTCGCGCACGATTCACCATCGGCAACCTCAAAAACAACGACCGAAGGCAACATCATGATACGCACGAATTTCTGGTCAGGACTCGGGACTGCCCTCCTCGCGGTGGTGCTGCTGGCCTGGCTCATACCGACCTACGGCGGCAGCGGCGCGGCATTTGGCCTGCCCCCGCAGCTACTCGCCAGCCTCGGTGCCTGGCTGATCCTCGGCTGTTCCATCACCCTCGCACTGATCAGCGCCGTCGCACTCCTGCGCCGCAGCGCCCCCTTCATCGTCATGCCGGATGTCGGTCATCTCTGGCACATGCTGTGGCCGTTCCTCTACGTGCTGGTCTTTATCTTCCTCGTCGACCGCTTCCCGCTTACGTGGATCGCACCGCTGCTGATCGGGGCACTGCTGGTGATTCTCGGCGAGCGCCGCTGGTACCTGGTGCTGCCGGTGGCCATAGTCCCGGCGCTGGGACTGTACGTCCTGACCGCCCACCTGATGCG
>NZ_JARWAM010000026.1:0-25588 GCF_031451695.1 Franzmannia qiaohouensis | reverse complement strand
AAACCCAACAAAACCAACTGCTTGCACCTCTCTCCACCGCTACCAACGTATGCCCGTCGGCAGCAGCGGATGCGTACTTTACGGCTTTACCATGAGGCCCGCAAGCCCTCGGCGAAGAAAAACTTCACGCAACTGTCACTCTCGCGTCATCGCTGCTGAAGCGGGCTGGGCGCGACTGGCGCGATCCAGCAGCGACAGTACCGAACGGTAGGGAATACCACTGTGCTGAGACAGCCCAATCTCGCAGGTACGTGAATTGGAATAACCGGCACTACAGCCCTCTACCTGGCCCGCCAACCCCTGCAGCGCCGAGGCGTTCAGCTCGGGCGTGGCGAATCCCTTGTCGCCGGCAAAGCCACAGCAGGTGATCTCGGCGGGCACCACTACTTGCGTGGCACAGGCCCGCGCCAGCGCCACGAACTTGTCGGCCAGTCCCATGCGTGTACTGGAGCAGGTCACGTGCACCGCCACTTTCTCGTCGAGCGGCTCGATCTCGAGCCGGTCCAGCAGGTGGTCATGGGCAAACGCCACCGGCTCCTGCAGCGACAACCGCTCATCAAGCTGCTCGCGGGCGTGCAGGCTGCAGGGGCTGGTGTCGCAGAGGATCGGGTAGCGCCCGTTGTGACTGGCCGCCAGCAGCTCGCGATTGAGCTCCCGCGCCTTGTGTTCGGCCTCGTCGAACTGCCCCTTGGAGGCGAACGCCATGCCGCAGCAAAGGTGGCCGGGGATTGCCGGGATGATCACCTCGAAACCCGCCTTGTCGAGCAGCGCCAGGGTGATCTCCATGATCGAGCGGGTCTCGTCGTCGTGCCGCGAGGCGCCGAACACCCGCGTCGCGCAGGCTGGCAGGTAGACCACCTTGTCGCGACCGCCATCGCTGCGCTTGCCGGCATGCTCGAGGACCTTGATCGACGCCGCCTGGGGCAGGCTTGGCGTCCACTGCGGCAGCCGTTCGCCGGAGAGCTTGCGCAGCCCAGCGCTGGTCGCCGCCATGCCGCGCTCGCCGAGTAGTGCCTGGCCGGCACCGGCGACGTTGAGCGCACCGCGGGCCACGCGGGTAGCGCCGGAGAAGTGCCGCCCGATTCGCCGCGCCATGCCCGCCTGGCCGAGATTGCGCTCGCGGCGCAGCCCGCGCACCAGGTCGCCGGTGTTGATACCCACCGGACACTGGGTGGCACAGAGTCCATCGGCGGCGCAGGTGTCGATACCCTGGTAGTCGTAGTCGGCGAGCAGGACATCGTGACGCTCACGCTCGGCGTCGCTGGCGTCGCTGCCCAAGGCGTCGAGACGCGCCAGCTCGCGCCATACCACGATGCGCTGCCGCGGCGTCAGGGTCAGGTCCTTGGAAGGGCACACCGCCTCGCAGAAACCGCACTCGATACACTTGTCGACCAGCGGGTCGGCCGCCGGCAGCGGCTTGAGGTTCTCCAGGTGCAGGGTCGGATTGCGGCTCAGGATAACCTCGGGGTTGAGCAGGTTATCGGGATCGAACAGCGCCTTGATCTGCCACATCAGCTGGTAGGCGTCGCTGCCCCATTCGAGCTCGACGTAGGGCGCCATATTACGCCCGGTGCCGTGTTCGGCCTTGAGCGAACCGCCGTACTCCACGCCAACCAGCTGCGCCACCTCGTCCATCAGCGCCTGATAGCGCTCGACCTCGCCGGGCTTCTCGAAGCCCTGCGGGAACACGAAGTGCAGGTTGCCCTCCAGGGCGTGGCCGAACAGGATCGTTTCCGGGTAGCCGTGCTTGTGGAACACCTCGGTCAGCGCCGCCACGCCTTCGTCAAGACGCTCGATGGGGAAAGCGACGTCCTCGATGACCACCGTGGTACCCGTATCGCGCACCGCCCCGACCGCCGGAAACAGCCCCTTGCGGATCTTCCAGAACAGCTCGTAGGTGGCAGCCTCCCGGGTAAACGCCAGCGGCTCCAGGGTCTTGACGCCTTCGAGAGTGGAATGCACCGCCTGCATGCGCGCCTCGAGCTCGTCATCGGTGTTGGCGCGCACGTCGATCAATAGCGCGGCGGCGCCTTCAGGCAGCGTCTTGAGCACCTCGGGCATGCCCGGCTTATCCTGCACCGAGCGCAGCGCGGCGCGGTCCATCAACTCCACCGCCGAGACCGGCGCCTGCTTTAGGGCAATGGTCGCACGGCAGGTGGTCTGCATGTCGGGGAAGAAGGCCAGCGCCGCGGCCTTCTCGGTCTCGTCGACCACGGTGTCGTAGGTGATCGCACTGATGAAGCCGAGGGTGCCCTCGGAGCCGATCATCAGGTGCTTGAGAATCTCGATGCCGTCGCTGAAGTCCACCAGGCTGTTCAGTGCATAGCCGGTGGTGTTCTTGAGGCGGTACTTGTGGCGAATCTTATCGGCCAGGGTATCGTCAGCGCGGGTCTCGGCCGAGAGCCGCTCCAGGCCCGCCAGCAGCTCGCCGTGGGAAGCCTTGAAGTCGGCGACACTGCGGGGATCGGCGGTGTCCAGCAGCGCGCCATCGGCCAGCATCACGCGGATGTCGCGCACAGTGCGATAGCTGTTCTGGGCCGTGCCGCAGCACATGCCGGAGGCGTTGTTGGCGGCGATACCGCCGATCATGCAGCTGTTGATGGACGCCGGGTCAGGACCGATCTTGCGCCGATAGGGCGCCAGCAGCTGGTTGGCACGCGCGCCGATCACCCCTGGCTGAAGACGAATCGCCGCGCCATCGTCGAGAATCTCGTGGCCGCGCCAGGCGCGCCCCAGCAGGATCAGCACCGAGTCGGTCACCGCCTGCCCGGACAGCGAGGTCCCCGCAGCACGGAAGGTCACCGACAGCCGGCGCGCATGGCACTGGGCCAGTACCTCGCCGAGCTCGGCCTCACTCTCGACGCGTACGATCAGCCGCGGAATCAGCCGATAGAAGCTGGCATCGCTGCCGTAGGCCAGGGTCCGCAGCGGGTCGTCGATCAGCCGCTCGGCGGGAATGCCTTCGGCCAGGGCCGCCTTGAGGTCGGCCCAGGCGTTCACATCTATATCACTCATGCCGGCACCTCCCCGGTGTGGCGAACGATGACCACCAGCGCCTTGGGGCCATGTACCCCATAGGCGAGGGTCTGCTCGATATCGGCGGTCTTGCTGGGCCCCGAGATCAGTAGCGCGTTGGTCGGCATGCCCTGCGCCCAGGCGTTGCGCTCCACCACGTCGAAGAAGGTGTCTTCGATGCTGTCGGCGTCGAGCACGGCGATATGGATCGGCGGCACCAGGCTGATCAAGCGCGGCTCATCGGCGCTCGGCCATAGCCACAGGCTGCCGGTCTCGGCGATGCCGCCGCGGGTCGAGGTCAAGCCGGCATCCACCGACTCGAACTGCTCGCGCTGCCACGCCTCGATGTCGCGATCGACGTCGACCAGCTCAATGTCGCCGCCCGCCAGCGCCTGCCTCGCCTCCGCGGGCACCGCATGCTCGCGCCCCAGCGCCAGCCGAGCGACCCCCTTGGTGGCCAGCACCTCGCTGAGCACCTCGGTCCAGCGCGCATGGGCAGCGTGCACTACCTCGCCGTGCACCGAGCCGATCAGCCGCTCGAAGCGCGCCAGCCGCTCGCTGGCGTCCCAGCCACGGCCGGTCACCACCGCAAAGTCACTCTCAGGCGCCGTCAGCGGCCCGTCACTGCGCTCGCGCAGGCGTTTGAGAATCGTCTCGCGACTGCTCATGACTCGCCCTCCCCGCGGCGGTGATGCTTGACCAGCGCATGCAGCGACGCCTTGGCCGGCTTGGGTGCAGTGCGATGGTCGGTCCACGGGCCGATGCTCGAGGGCAGCAGCTTGTGCAGCTTGCCGGCCAACGCCGTGGAGCGCCGCCAGGCGGCGGGGTGCGTAGCCAGCCACTCGAAGCCCTTCCAGGCCGCCACCTCCTTGGCACTGCGCTTGACCCCGGCACCCGGCACGTTGCCGCGCCCTTCGCCGACCGACTCCTTGCGTAGCCGTACCAGCAGGTCGGGAATCGGAATCTTGACCGGGCACACCTCGCCGCAGGCGCCGCACAGGCTCGACGCCGTGGGAAGATCCTTGGTCTCTTCCAGGCCCAACATGTGCGGCATCAGGATGCTGCCGATGGGCCCCGGGTAGGTGGTGCCGTAGGTGTGGCCGCCAACCCGGGTATACACCGGGCAGTGATTCATGCACGCCCCGCAGCGAATGCAGCGCAGGGTGTCGAGCAGCTCGTCGTCCTGATAGATGCTCGAGCGGCCGTTGTCGACCAGCACCAGGTGCACCTCGCGGGGGCCGTCGTGCTCATCGGCCTTGCGCGGGCCCGAGATCATGTTGAAGTAAGTGGTCACATGCTGGCCGGTGGCCGAGCGGGTCAGCAGCGCGTACAGCGGCGGCACGTCGCGCAGCTGCTCGACGACCTTCTCGATGCCGGTCACGGCGATATGCACCGGCGGCACCGTGGTAGTCATGCGGCCGTTGCCCTCGTTCTCCACCAGGCACAGGGTACCGGTCTCGGCCACTGCGAAGTTGACCCCGGAGACGCCCACGTCGGCGGCCATGAAGCGCTCGCGCAGCTGCTGGCGCGCCGCCGCGGTCATGTAGTCGACGTCGCGGGTGCGCTCGGTACCGGTCCTGGTGTGCATGATTTCGGAGATCTCATCGGTATTCAGATGGATCGCCGGCATGATGATGTGCGACGGCGTCTGCTCGTTGAGCTGCACCAGGTACTCGCCGAGATCCGACTCCAGCGCCTCGATGCCGGCCTCCTCGAGGTGGGCGTTGAGGTGCATCTCCTCGGAGACCATCGACTTGCCCTTGATCACCGCGCGGGCGTCGTGGGACTCGCAGATCTCACGGATGATGCGGCACGCCTCGTCGCCGTCGGTGGCCCAGTGCACCCGAATGCCGTTGGCCTGGCAGTTGGCCTCGAGCTGCTCGAGCAGGTCGGGGAGCTTAGCCAGGGCGCGCAGGCGAATATTGGCGCCCAGCTCGCGCAGGGTCTCGAGGTCCCAGTCGCTGAAGACGTCGCGCCGCTTGGCCATCAGGCCGTCCATCGCGCGGCGGAAGTTGCCGCGAATCTGCGGGTTGCCCAAGGCGTCGTGGGCCTGGCGATGAAATTCCCGGGGCGTATAGGTATGCACCGCGTCCTGAACTTCGCTCATGAGGTTCTCCGCCATAGATAGCTGGCAATATGCTCGCCCTTGACGTCCTTGCCCTGGTGCGCGAAGCGTCCGGCGATGTTCATCAGGCAGCCGCAGTCGGAGGTCACGAAGCGCTTGGCGCCGGTGGCCTCGATGGCCTGGGTCTTGTCTTCGACCATGGCCGCCGAAACCTCGGGATGGCGTACCGCGAAGGTACCACCAAAGCCACAGCACTCGCTGGCCCGCACCTGCTCGACCAGCTCGACCTGGCCCAGCTTGGCGAGCAGTGCCGGGCCGGTGTCGGCCAAGCCCATCTCGCGCCGTGCGCTGCACGAGGTGTGCATGGCGATTGTCTCGGACACACCGCGATCCTCGAGGGGCAGATGACAGACGTGGACCAGAAACTCGGTGAGTTCGAAGACCCGCTCGGCGACGTCACGAGCCAGCGCCTCGTCGACGCTGCCGGCAAACAGCTGGGGGTAATGGGTGCGCATCATGCCGCCGCAGGACCCCGAGGGCACGATAATCGGCCACGGTTCGGGAAATAGGCCCAGCTGTGCCCGCGCCACCTCGCGGGCTTCATCGTGGTAGCCAGAGGTATAGGCCGGCTGACCGCAGCAGGTCTGGTCGTCGGGAAAGATCACCTCGATGCCTTCGCGCTCCAAAAGGCGAATGGCATCGAGCCCCGCCTCGGGGTAGAACATGTCGATCAGACAGGTGCCGAAGAGGTAGACCTTTTCCGGCCTCGGGGGGTAAAGCTTGACTGCTGCCATGGCTATGTCTCCTCACCAGGCCCCCGCGACACATCCTTGCCTGCATCATCGCGTCAGGCGCAGGGCGTCATCGACCGCCGGTGAACATCACGGTTAATTGGTAAAACCAATTTACGATTTTTTATCGGAGCACCTTAGGCGGCGCACTATTCGAGTGTCAAACGCGTCGCGCCATTTTGCCCACTCGACGCCTTTATACTTTGGTATCAGCGGCGCAACTGCTAGCTCAAGCGCTTGATAATACGCCAGATGTTGGCTGATCCCGGAATTGCGCCGAGGCCGAATAATCGCCTAGAATTGGTAATACCAATTTCCGCCAGACAGCGGATGACGTTTTTGTCACAATCACCCCCACGCTCAATTCACCCCGCGAGAGCCCCTCATGGCCTACCAACCCGTTCGACAGCCGCGCATCGCCGATGTGATCACCGAGCGACTCGAGGCAATGATTCTTGAAGGTAGCCTCAAGCCCGGCCACCGGCTACCGCCCGAGCGCGAGCTGGCCGAACGTTTCGGCGTATCGCGGCCCTCGCTGCGCGAGGCGATCCAAAAGCTCGCCGCCCGCGGGCTGCTGTCGAGCCGCCAGGGCGGCGGCACCTTCGTCAGTGAGAGCCTCAACAGCCGCTTCAGCGACCCGCTGCTGGAGACCCTCAGCCGCCACAGCGAATTCAACCTCGACCTGCTCGAGTTCCGCGATGCCATGGAAGGCATCTCTGCCTACTACGCCGCCCTGCGCTCATCCCCCGCCGACAAGGCGCTGCTGGTGCAGCGCTTTGAGGAGCTAGACGCCTGCTTTCAGGGCCGTAACCCGGCGCACGAAGCCAAGGCCGACGCCGCCTTTCACCTGGCCATCGCCGAAGCGGCCCATAACGTCATGCTGCTGCACACCATTCGCAGCACCTTCCATCTGCTCGAGAAGAGCATCGTCGACAGCCTCGCCCACCTGTTCCAGCGTGCCGATGCCCGCCACGTACTGATGGGACAGCACCGCGCGCTGCTCGACGCCATCCTCGAGGGCCGCGCCGAGGATGCCCGGGCGCGCGCCCATGAGCACCTGGTCTTCGTCGAGGAGGGGCTGCTCGAGATGGAGCGCGCCGAGACCCGCGCCCAGCGCGCCCTGCGCCGCGCCCAGGCAATGCCCGAGCGTGCCAGTGGCTAACCGCCTCCCCTCACGCTGGCGCCGCTGGCTATGGCTGCTGGCACCGCTCGGCTTGGTGCTGGTGGTGTGGCAGGCCGCCGCGGTGGCTCGCGACCAGGCCCTGCAGACCCTGCGCGACGAGGCCGAGAACGAGCTGCGCCTGTCGGCTACCGGCCTCGAGGGGCACCTGTCGCGCCACGACTACCTGCCCGAGCTGCTCGCCTCGCGTAGCAGCGTGCGCGACTTCCTGGCCGACCCCGACGCCCACGACCCGATGCCGATCAACCTGATGCTGGATCGTTTCCGGGCCACCGCCGACGTCTCCGACATCTACCTCCTCGACCACTTCGCCAATACGCTGGTGGCCAGTAACTGGCACATGCCCAACACCTTCATCGGCCAGAACTACGCCTTCCGCAGCTACTACCAGGACGCCATCGACGGCGGCCTGGGCCGCTTCCACGGGCTCGGCGTACAGTCGCTGGAGCGCGGCTACTACTTCTCCGCCCCAGTGCGCCTCGGCGAGGAGGACAGCCGCCCCGACGGCGTGATGGTGGTCAAGGTGCTGCTCGACGCCGTGGAGGAGAGCTGGGCCGAGCAGAACGCCGAGCTGCTGGTCACCGACCAGGACGACATCATCTTCATGGCCAGCCGGCCGGAACTGCGCATGCGCGCCATGCAGCCGCTCTCCGACGAGGAGCGCCGTGCCCTGCTGCGCACCCGCCGCTATGCCGATGAGCCGCTCTCTGCCGCCGGCATTCAAGCACACGACCGACGCCGCGACGGCAGCCAGCTGGTGGGCTTCGAGGACGGTCCGCTGGCCGAGCAGGAGTACCTGCTACTGAGCCGCAGCCTGCCCGAGTTCGGCTGGACGATGCACATCCTCAAGCCCAAGCGCCAGGTGGAACGCGCCCAGTGGCAGGCCGGCCTGCTGGCCGGCGGACTCTACGGCGTGGTGGTGTTCGCCGGCGGCTTCGGCTGGCAGCGGCTACGCCTGCGCCGCGAGCGTGAAGAGTTCGCCGAGCGCGAGCGCCGGACCCTGGCCCGCGCCCGCGACGAACTAGAGCGCAACGTCGAGCGTCGTACCCGCGACCTGCTCGACTCCAACCGGCGCCTCTCCGCCGAGATCGAGGAGCGCCGCCGCGCCGAGGACAACCTGCGCCAGACCCGCGACGAGCTGGTCCAGGCCACCAAGCTCGCGGTGCTCGGTCAGCTTGCCGCGGGTATCAACCACGAGCTCAACCAGCCGCTGGCGGCAATTCGCGCCTACGCCGAGAACGCCCGTACCTTCCTCGCCCACCAGCGCCCCGAGGCCGCCGGCGACAATCTCGAGCAGATCGTCGAACTGACCGCGCGCATGGCCGAGATCAGCGCCCAGTTGCGCCAGTTCTCGCGCAAGAGCGGCGAGACCCTGACCGCAGTCTCCGTCGCCGCCTGCTTCGACTACGCGCTGCGCCTCTACCAGGCGCGGCTCAACGATGCCAGCGTGCAGGTCGAGCGCCGCTTCGCCGAGCAGGAGGTATGGGTGCGCGCCGACCTGGTGCGTCTCGAGCAGGTGCTGGTCAACCTGATCGGCAATGCCCTGCAGGCGATGAGCGAGACCCCCGACCCGCGGCTTACCCTGAGCGTCGAGCGCCGCGGCGCCGAGGTGCTGATCGGCGTTGCCGACAACGGCCCGGGCATCGCCGAGGAGCATCTCGGCCGGCTGTTCGAGCCGTTCTTCACCACCAAGTCCCCCGGCAACGGCCTGGGGCTGGGACTGTCGATCTCGTCGCGCATCATCGACGACCTCGGCGGCTCGCTGAACGCCGTCAACCGCCCCGCGGGCGGCGCGCTGTTCACCATCCGCCTGCCCGCCGATGCCGCAAGCGACTCGCGCAACACCCTCACCCAGCAGGAGTCCACTCCCCATGCATGAGCCGGCGCCGCCCCCGGTCCTGATCATCGACGACGAGCAGCACCTGCGTATCACCGCCAGCCAGACCCTCGAGCTGGCCGGCTATGCCCCTGAAGCCCACGCCAGCGCCGAGGCCGCGCTGGAGGCGCTGGCGCCGGACTTCTCCGGGGTCGTGGTCAGCGACATCCGCATGCCGGGCATGGACGGCATGGCGCTGCTACGCGAGGTACGGCGTCGCGATCCCGACATGCCGGTGATCCTGATCACCGGGCACGGCGACATCTCCACCGCGGTGGAGGCGATGCGCGAGGGCGCCTGGGACTTCCTGGAGAAGCCGTTCGCCGGCGAGCGGCTGGTGGAAATGGTCCGGCGCGGTGTCGACAAGCGCCGCCTGAGCCTCGAGAACCGCGCGCTCAAGGCCGAGCTCGAGGCCCAGCAGTCGGCACCCGGGCCGCGCATCGTGGGTCGTACCGCCGTCATGCAGCGGCTCGCCTCGATGGTCCAGCGCATCAGCCAGGTCGAGGCCGACGTGCTGCTGTTCGGCGAGACCGGGACCGGCAAGGACCTGGTGGCGCGCTCGCTCCACGAGCGCAGCGCTCGCAGCGGTCGCCCGTTCGTCGCCATCAACTGCGGGGCGGTGCCCGAGAGCATCATCGAGTCGGAGCTGTTCGGCCACGAGAAAGGCGCCTTCACCGGCGCCGTGGAGCGACGCATCGGCAAGTTCGAACACGCCAACGGCGGCACCGTGTTTCTCGACGAGATCGAATCGATGCCGCTGGCGCTGCAGGTCAAGCTGCTGCGGGTGCTGCAGGAGCGCTGTATCGAGCGGCTCGGCGCCAACGAGCCGGTGGCGCTGGATATCCGCGTGATCGCCGCCACCAAGGTCGACCTCAGGGCCGCCGCCGAGGCCGGCGAATTTCGCGAGGATCTCTACTACCGGCTCGACGTGGTGACCCTGCCGATCCCGCCGCTGCGCGAACGCCGCGAGGATATCCCGCTGCTGTTCCAGCACTTCGCGGTGGTCGCCGCCAACCGCAGCGGCCTCGAGGCGCCGCCGGTGGACAACGCCGGCATGTCGGTACTGATGGCCCACGACTGGCCGGGCAACGTGCGCGAACTGCGCAACCTGGCCGAGCGCTACGTGCTGCTGGGCGCCACCTGCGACTATCGCCTCGACGCGCTGCTCGAAGGTATCGAGCCGGGGCCCGGCGACATGGCCCTGCCACAGCAGGTCGAGCTGTTCGAGAAGAGCCTGATCAGCCAGTCGCTGGCCAGCCACCGCGGACGCATCCCCGAGGTCTGTGAACACCTCGGCCTGCCGCGCAAGACGCTCTACGACAAGCTCAAGAAGTATGCCCTCAAGGCCGACGACTACCGCCAGGCCGCACCGCCGTGAACCACCAGTGCCGCTAGCGTCGACCATGGCGGCAGCCACGGCGCCAGGGCTGCCGCGCCCATCAGCATCAGCAGCGCATGGCTCGGCTGGCGCAGGCTGCAGAGCTTGAGCGCAGTACCGAACGAGCGCTTGATGCGGGCCCCGACCAGATCGACGCTGTAGAGCTCATCAAGCAGCAGATGAATTACATAGCCCACTCCCAGCGCCAGGCCATAGGCCCAGGCCATGCCGGCACTCTGCTGTAGTAGCCGGTAGCTCAGCGCCGTGGTCACCAGCCCGCACAGCGCGCCGGCCAGCAGCGAGTGCCAGCTGCCGCGGTGCACCGTGAAGCGCGCAAAGACCAGCCCCGCCAGATAGCGCACCGCCAGGTAGAGGCCACCGCAGGCCGCCAGCAGCTGGCCCGGCGCCAGGCGATGCTGCAGCAGCAGCGCCCCGGCCACCACGGCGAGTACCGCCAGCAGGTTAAATATCAGGCGAATCGCCCGCGAATGGTCGGCGTCGATATCCGGCAGGATGCCACCCAGGGTCACCAGCGCGACCAGCGGCACGCCGTCGGCAAAGCCCCACAGGCCCGCCTGCCAGCCGCCGTGGGCCAGCAGGGCGCCGCCGCCGGCGGCCACGCTGAAATGGGTGCGAAAGTCGGCCATGAACGGGCGCCAATACTGGATAAAATCCCAGATTATCGCCCGAACAGCCCAAGAAAAACAATTAGTTGTCGCCGCCCAGCTGGTTACTCGGTCAGATACTGGTCCTTGAGCTTGACGTAGTTGCCGGCGGTGTAGCCGAAGAAGGCGCGTTCGCTCTCCTTCAAGGCGCGCAGCGGCTTGGCCGGGTTGCCGGCGTAGACGTGGCCGCTGGCCAGGTGCTTGCCGGGGGTCACTACGGCACCGGCCGCGATGATCACCTCGTCCTCGACCACCGCGCCGTCCATGACGATGGCGCCCATGCCAACCAGGATACGGCTGCCCAGGGTGCAGCCGTGGAGGATCGCCTTATGGCCGATGGTCACGTCGTCGCCGATGGTCAGCGGGTGACCGCCGGGGTTGAAGTCGCTGGCGTGGGTGATGTGCAGCACGCAGCCGTCCTGGACGCTGCTGCGCGCGCCGATGAGGATACGGTGCATGTCGCCGCGCACCACCGCCATCGGCCACACCGAACAGTCATCGCCCAGCGTCACGTCGCCGAGCACCAGGCTCAGCGGGTCGAGGTAGACGCGCTCGCCCAGGCGCGGAGTGTGGCCCTGGAAAGGGCGTAGGGAAGAGGGGTCGCTCATCGCAGCCTCCGGTCGTAGTGGGCCGCTGGCGGGCGGCTCAGATCAAGCCGCTCATCAGCACCAGCGCGGTCAGCGGAATCGATACCCAGCGTACCACGCCCTGCCACACCCGGAAGCCGACGGGCCCGGCATCGAGGGCACGCAGCGCCGTCTCGCGGGGCATGACCCAGGCGGCAAAGACCGCAATCAGCAGCCCGCCGATGGGCAGGAAGATCTCGCTGGGCACGCTGGAAACCAGCTCGAAGAAGTTCATCCCGGCCACGATATGCACGGCCTCGAGATGCGAGAACGACAGCACCGAGAGAATCCCGACCAGCCAGATGCTTACCGCGATCAGCGCCGTGGCGCGGCTGCGCCGCAGGCCCAGCCCCTGCAGCCCGGCGACCATCGGCTCGGCAAGGTTGATCGACGAGGTCCAGGTCGCCAGCAGCAGCAGCAGAAAGAACAAGCCCAGCCACAGCGAGCCCCACGGCAGCTCGGCAAAGGCGATCGGCAGGGTGACGAACATCAGCCCCGGGCCTTCGGCGGGATCGATGCCCTGGGCGAACACCACCGAGAAGATCGCGATGCCGGCGAGCAGTGCCACCAGCACGTCGAGCACCGCCACCGCGCCGGCGGCGCGCGGCAGGCTCTGATGGTCGGGCATGTAGGCGCCGTAGGCCATCAGCGCACAGGCGCCCACTGCCAGGGTAAAGAAGGCGTGACCCATGGCGTTGAGCACCACCCCCACGCTGATGGCAGTGGGGTCGGGAGTGAACAGCCAGCGCAGCGCCGGGGCGAAGCCGTCGGTGGTGGCGGCATAGATCGCCAGCACCACCAGCAGCAGGTAGAGCAGCGGCATCATCAGGTTGTTGAGCCGCTCCAGACCGGTGCTGACACCGGCCGCCACCACCGTCATGGTCATCAGCAGAAACAGGGTGTGATTGAAGGTCATGCGCAGCGGGTCGGCGAGAAACCCCTCGAAGAAGGCGCCGACCTCGGCCGGTCCCTGGCCTGCGAAATTGCCGTTGATCGCGGCAATCAGGTATTCGATCGACCAGCCCGAGACCACCGAATAGAACGACAGGATACAGAACACCGTGAGTGCCCCGAACAGCCCCAGCCAGCGCCACTGCTCGCTGCTGCCGGCCTGGCGCGCCAGCACCGCCAGCGACTGGCTGGGGCTGCGCCGCCCGGCACGGCCGATCATGATCTCGGCCATCATCACCGGCAGGCCGAGCAGCAGCACGAAGGCAATATAGAGCAGCAGGAAGGCGCCGCCGCCGTTCTCGCCGGTCATGTAGGGAAAGCGCCAGATATTGCCCAGGCCCACTGCGGCCCCGGTGACCGCCAGAATGAAGGCGCGCCGTGAGCTCCAGCGTTCGCGTGTCTCGTGCATCGGGTATTTCCTCATGGCCTCGCCGAACCGGTCGGCGGCGGAGGCGCAAGCCTACCAGCCTGCCCGGCGTCGGCCAATGCATTGAAACCCGTCGCCGCTGCCCGCATCTAAGCGGGAAGACTCTTACACCGATGAGGTTCGCATGTCCCGCAATCCGCTGCTCGAACGCCATACCCTGCCGCCTTTCGCCGAGATTCAGCCCGAGCACGTGGTGCCGGCCATCGAGCGCCTGCTGGACGACAACCGCACCGCCATCGAGCGCCTGGTGGAGCGCGCCCTCAGCGAGTCACCCACCTGGGAAAACCTGGCCGCGCCGCTCGAAGCACTCAACGACCAGCTCGCTCAGGCCTGGTCGCCGGTCTCGCATCTCAACGGCACCATGAACTCCGAGTCGCTGCGCGAGGCCTATCAGGCATGCCTGGCCAAGCTTTCCGAGTACAGCACCTGGCTCGGCCAGCACGAGGGGCTGTGCCAGGCCTACCAGGCGCTCAGGGACTCGCCCGCCTATGCGCGTCTCGACGAGGGCCAGCAGCGCTCGGTGGACAACACCCTGCGCGATTTCCGGCTCGCCGGCGTCGACCTGCCGGCGGACAAGAAGGCCCGCTACGGCGAGATCCAGGCGCGCCTCTCGGCGCTGGCCAACGGCTTCTCCAACAACCTGCTCGACGCCACCCAGTCCTGGCACAAGGACGTCACCGACGTCGCAGCCCTCGACGGCCTGCCCGACAGCGCCCTGGATACCCTGCGCGCCAACGCCGAAGCCAAGGGCGTCGACGGCTACCGCATCACCCTCGATTTCCCGAGCTTCTTCCCGGTGGTCAGCTACGCCCACGACCGCGAGCTGCGCCGCGAGGTGTATACCGCCTTCGTCACCCGCGCCTCCGACCAGGGCCCCGACGCCGGCAAGTTCGATAACGCACCGATCATCGAGGAGCTGCTGGCGCTGCGCCGCGAGCTCGCCGAGCTGCTCGGCTTCTCCAGCTACGCCGACTACTCGTTGGCCACCAAGATGGCCGACTCCCCCCAGGAGGTGCTCGACTTCCTCGGCGACCTGGCGCAGCGCGCCTACCCCCAGGCCCAGCAGGAGTATGCCGAGCTGGCCGACTACGCCCGCGACGAGCTGGGCCTGACTGAGCTGCAGCCGTGGGACATCGGCTACGCCAGCGAAAAACTGCGCGAGGCGCGCTATGCCATTTCCCAGGAGCAGCTGCGCCCCTATTTTCCAGCGCCGCGGGTGATCGACGGCTTGTTCAAGGTGGTCGAGACGCTCTACGGCGTGAGCTTCGAGGAGGACACCGAGGCACCCCGCTACCACCCCGACGTGCGTTACTACCAGATTCTCGAGCAGGGCGAGCCGATTGCCGGCTTCTACCTCGACCTCTATGCCCGTGAAGGCAAGCGCGGCGGCGCCTGGATGGACGAATGCCGCGTGCGCCGCGCCCGCGAGGACGGCCGTATCCAGCTGCCGGTGGCCTACCTGACCTGCAACTTCACCCGCCCGGTGGGCGACAAGCCGGCGCTGCTGACCCACGACGAGGTCACCACGCTGTTCCACGAGTTCGGCCACGGCCTGCACCACATGCTCACCAAGCAGCAGGTCGCCGACGTCTCCGGCATCAACGGTGTGGCCTGGGATGCGGTGGAGCTGCCCAGCCAGTTCATGGAGAACTTCTGCTGGGAGCGCGAAGGGCTCGACCTGATCGCCGGCCACGTCGACACCGCCGCCAAGCTGCCCGGCGAGCTGCTCGAGCGCCTGCAGGCGGCGCGTAACTTCCAGTCGGCGATGGGCATGGCCCGCCAGCTGGAGTTCTCGCTGTTCGACTTCCGCCTGCACCTGGAGCTCGCGGCCCCCAGCGCCGCCGAGGTCCAGGCGCTGCTCGACGAAGTGCGCGACGGCCTGTCGGTGCTGCCCAAGGTCGACTTCAACCGCTTCCAGAACGGTTTCGGGCATATCTTCGCCGGCGGCTATGCGGCGGGCTACTACAGCTACAAGTGGGCCGAGGTGCTGTCCGCCGACGCCTATAGCGCCTTCGAGGAGGCCGGCATCTTCGACGCCGACACCGGCGCGCGCTTCCGCCGCGAGATCCTCGAGCCAGGCGGCGCCCGCGATGCCGCCGAGCTGTTCCGCGCCTTCCGCGGCCGCGAGCCCAGCGTCGAGCCGCTGCTGCGCCACACCGGCATCCGTGCCGCCTGACAGGAGGAGCCAATGGCTGTCCCCAAACGCTTTATCGCCGGCGCCATCTGCCCGCGCTGCGCCGCCATGGACCGGATCCGTGCCTGGGAGCAGCACGGCGTGCGCTACCGTGACTGCGTCGCCTGCGACTTCTTCGAGCAGCTGCCCATCGAGGAGTCGGCCGCCGATGAGCTTGAGACCCGCGTCAACCGGGTTCGCGACGAGCAGGCCAGCAATGATGTTCAGACGGTAAGGATCCTCGATCCCAAGGGCCGCTGAACGCCCTCCTGCCGCCGGGTGCGGCTATCCACACGGCACGCCTATTGCGCCTCCCTCACGGGAGGCGCTTTCGCATGGGCATTGCAAACGGGCAGGCCTGCTACGTTATTGCGTCATCTGGCGCCGCAATCTGTGCGGATTTCCACACACCCCAGGAGCGCCACTGTGCGAACCCTCAGACAGGAGGCGACTAACAGGATTCGACTTTGGTGGAACGGAAAGTCTATAAGCGATTGAATTTAAATCCTTTATCACCAGCGGGCACAGGGTTTGCTGCTTATAGGGGCGATATAGCAACACCTCAACGACAACGACACTGAGAGAGTCCCTATGACCGCTCCCAAGCACGCACTGCTTCGCACCGCTCCCCGCACCCTGGGCATGGCCCTGGCCTCCAGCGCCCTGATCGGTGGCCTGCTGGTCAGCGCCAGCGCCCAGGCCGACCGCGAAGGCTGGCCGTCCAGCTTTACCATGGGTACCGCGAGCCAAGGCGGCACCTACTACATCTACGGCTCCGGCTGGGCCAACCTCATCGCCGATGAGCTGGGCGATATTTCCGGCGGCGGCGAAGTGACCGGCGGCCCGACCCAGAACCTGGCACTGGTCCATAACGGCGATATCTCCTTCGGCATGGCCACCATGGGTCCGGCAGCCGACGCCATGAACGGTGAAAGCCCGCTGGCACCGGGTGTGGTAATGGACAACGCCTGCGCCATGTTCCCGATGTACGAGACGCCGTTCTCGATTACGGCATTGTCGAACTCCGGGATTACCAGCATCTCTGACATTCCTGACGGCGCACGGATCGGCTTCGGCCCCTCCGGCTCCACCTCGGACACCTACTTCCCGGCGATCCTCGAAGAGCTGGGCATCAACTTCGAGCGCCGTAACGGCGGCTGGACCGACCTGGGTGGCCAGCTCCAGGATGGCCTGCTCGACGTCATCGCCTTCGCCGCGGGCATCCCGATCCCGGCGGTCAGCCAGCTCGAAGTGCAGACCGACGTCAACATCATCGAATTCACCGAGGAAGAGCAGCAGGCCGCCATCGACGCCTTCCCGGTCTCCGAGTTCATGATCCCGGCCAATACCTACGAGACCCTCGAGGAAGACGCCCGCGCCGTGTCGATGTGGAACTTCGCCATCGCCCGCTGCGACCTGCCGGAAGACTTCGTCTACGAGGTCACGCGCATCACCATGGAAAACAACGACAAGATGATGTCGGTGCACCGCAGCGCCGAAACCACCATCCCCGAGAACGTCGTGCACAACACCGTGATGCCGTTCCACCCGGGCGCCGCGCGCTGGTTCAACGAGAACGGCTACGAGATCGATGACGACATGATCCGCTAAGCCACTGCGCTAGTACCAACCGCAAGGGCCGGCACCTGATCCCAGGGCCGGCCCTTGCCACGCCATTACTGCTTCAGGAAACGCTGATCAAGCTAGGGCCGACGTGGCCGATCAGCCGATTCCGACACTCAAGGGTAACTGTCCCATGAGCAACACACCCGACAACCGTTCTTCCGCCGAGGCCTCGCCTGGCGACGCGGAAGAGCAGCATGACGCCAAAGAGCTGCTTGCCGAAGGCGTCGACGAAGAGGTCATCGAGTCCAACCGGCGCCTGTTCACCGGCTGGCAGTGGGCGCTGTTCGGCGGCCTCGCCGTGGCCTACTCGCTGTTCCACCTGATTACCCTCAACGTGATTCCCATGGAGACCTGGTCGTACCGGGTCATCCACATCGCCGGCGCGCTGATCCTCGGCTACGGCCTCTACACCGGCGGCCGCTTCGCCACCGACGGCCAGCAGGCCGCGCCCAAGTGGCAGACCGTGCTCTCCGCGCTGCTGCTGCTGCCGGCGCTCTACGCGCTGCTGCAGACCTTCCTGATGTGGCGCACCATCCAGGGCGGCGCGATGCGCATCGAACCGCATATCGAGGCCTGGCACTACGGCTATCCGCTGATCCTGGCCACCGCCGCGGCCATCGTGATGTCGTGGTGCTACCGCCAGGTGCGCGAGAAGTGCGCACTGCCCGACCTGGTGCTGATGGTCTGCGCCCTGGCCAGCGCCGGCTACTTCCTGGTCATCTACAACACCCCGTTGCGCATGTCGACCGGCACCTCCTTTGCGCCGATGGGCATCTCCTATGCGGCCATCGCCGGCTCGCTGCTGATCCTCGAGATGACCCGCCGGGTCACCGGCAATGCGCTGGTGATCATCTCGCTGGTGTTCCTGCTCTACGTCTGGGGCGGGCCCTACCTGCCCGGCTTCCTCGGCTACCCGGGCCTCTCGGTGGGGCGCTTCTTCAGCCAGGTCTATACCGATGCCGGCATCCTCGGCCCGACCACCGCGGTGTCGTCGACCTATATCATCCTGTTCATCATCTTCGCCGCCTTCCTGCAGGCCTCCAAGGTCGGCGACTACTTCGTCAACTTCGCCTTCGCCGCCGCCGGCCGCGCCCGCGGCGGCCCGGCCAAGGTGTCGATCTTCGCCTCCGGCCTGATGGGCATGATCAACGGCACCAGCGCCGGCAACGTGGTCTCCACCGGCTCGCTGACCATCCCGCTGATGAAGAAGGTCGGCTACCCGGCGCGCAGTGCCGGGGCGATCGAGGCCGCGGCCTCCAGCGGCGGCCAGATCATGCCGCCGATCATGGGCGCCGGCGCCTTCATCATGGCCGAGATCACCGGCATCCCCTACCGCGAGATCGCCGTGGCGGCGCTGATCCCCGCCGCCCTCTACTTCCTCTCGGTCTACTGCATGGTCGACTTCGAGGCCGCCCGCAAGGGCATGCGCGGCATGCGCAAGGACGAGATCCCGCAGTTCCGCCGCCTGATCAAGCATGTCTACCTGTTCGCCCCGATCATCATCCTGATCGCCGCGCTGTTCATGGGCTACTCGGTGATCCGTGCCGGTACCCTGGCCACCGCCTCGGCGGCGATGGTCAGCTGGCTGTCGCCGCACAAGATGGGCATCCGCTCGATCCTCAAGGCGCTGCAGCTGGCCGGCACCATGTCGATCCAGATCATCGTGGTGTGCGCCTGCGCCGGCCTGATCGTCGGGGTGATCTCGCTGACCGGGGTCGGCGCGCGCTTCTCGTCGCTGCTGCTCGGCCTGGCCGGGGTCAGCCAGCTGCTGGCGCTGTTCTTCGCCATGTGCATCTCGATCCTGCTGGGCATGGGCATGCCGACCACGGCGGCCTATGCGGTGGCCGCCTCGGTGGTCGCGCCGGGCCTGATCGGGATCGGCATCCAGCCGCTGGTGGCGCACTTCTTCGTGTTCTACTTCGCGGTGATGTCGGCGATCACCCCGCCGGTGGCGCTGGCGGCCTACGCCGCCTCGGGCATCTCCGGGGCCAACGCCATGGAGACCTCGACCACCTCGTTCAAGATCGGGCTGGCGGCCTTCATCGTGCCGTTCATGTTCTTCTACAGCCCGGCGATCCTGATGGAGGGCAGCGGCATGCAGATCCTGCGCGTCGCGGTGACCGCAACGATCGGCGTGATCATGCTCGCCGCAGCGGTGCAGGCGTGGTACTTCGGGGCGGTCAAGGCGTGGCAGCGCCTGCTGCTGCTGGCCGGTGCCATCTGCATGATCTACGGCGGCATCTACACCGACGTCGCCGGCTTGCTGGTGGGCGGTGGCCTGCTGCTGATGCAGCGCAGCCTCAAGCGCGGTGGTGATTCACCCCAAACCGCGAATTGAGCAACACCTGAAGCAACCGAAAACGCCGGCCCCAAGGGCCGGCGTTTTTTTGCGCCTCACATTTGCCAGTGCCGATCCGGGCTAAACACTGCGCCGGCGGCAGGTCGGTGGAGAAGGCGCCGATCAGGCCAGGTTGTCGAGTACCCGCAGCGAAGCGGTGGCCTGATTGAGGGTGTAGAAGTGCAGGCCGGGGGCGCCGCCGTCGAGCAGCCGCTGGCAGAGGCGAGAGATCACCTCTTCACCAAAGGCCTGGATGCTTTCGCTGTCGTCGCCGTAGGCCTCGAGCTGCTTGCGCACCCAGCGCGGGATATCGGCACCGCAAGCGTCGGAGAAGCGCGCCAGCTTGGTGTAGTTGGTGATCGGCATGATGCCGGGCACGATCGGCGCTTCGACACCCAGCGCACGGGCACGATCGACGAAGTGGAAGTAGGCCTCGGCGCTGAAGAAGTACTGGGTGATCGCCAGGTTGGCACCGGCCTGCATCTTGCGCGCGAAGTTCTGCAGGTCGTGCTCGTAGCTCGGCGCCTGGGGATGGCACTCCGGGTAGGCGGCCACGGCGATCTCGAAATGGTCGCCGGTCTCGGCGCGAATGAACTCGACCAGCTCGTTGGCGTAGCGCAGCTCGCCGATGCCGCCCATGCCCGAGGGCAGGTCACCGCGCAGCGCCACCAGGCTGTTGACGCCCTCTTCGCGGTACTGCGCCAGCAGCTCGCGCAGCTCACCCTTGTCGCTGCCGATGCACGACAGGTGCGGCGCGGTATTGATGCCGCTCTCGCCGATCATCTTGACCGTGCGCGAGGTGCGCGCCTGGGTCGAGCCGCCGGCGCCATAGGTCACCGAGAAGAACCGTGGCCCGCACTTGGCCAGGGCATCGCGCACGCCGACCAGCTTGTCGCGACCAGCGTCGGTGTTGGGCGGGAAGAACTCGAAGCTGATGCCCAGCGGGTGCTCTTGTACACTCATCGACTCAATCCTCACGGGCCGCCTGCTCAGGCGACGCGACTAACGGGTGACATGGCGCCATGGCCTGATAGGGTCGCATTCTGACGACTCGGCGTCGCGCCGGCCAATGAAAGTTTCCCGGCCCGCGCATCAATTTCATTCATGTTGTCGGCTTCACGCGCTCAGCGGGAGCGGGCATCATGAGTCATCTTGCATGGACGGAGGCACCCAGCGTGGAACTCGATCTCGGCGGTACCCTGATGGCCCCGCTGTGGATGCTGCTCGCCTACGTCGGCCTGGGGGTGGTATGCGCCCGCTGGCTGGCGCTGGAAGCACGCCCCATCGCCATCCTGCTGATCTACCTGATCGCCCCGCTCACGGTGTTCCGCGGCCTCACCCTGGGCGGGCCGACACTGGGCTACCTGGTACTGACGCTGGGCACCTTCGTCGCCGCCAGCCTGGTGGCAATGCTCGCCAACCGCCTGGCACGGCGCTGGTTTGCTCCCCAGGAAGCAGCGGTGCTGGCGTTCTCCGCCGGCACCGGCAATACCGGCTACTTCGGCCTGCCGGTGGCGATGGTCCTGCTGCCCGCCGAGGGCGTCACCATATACCTGTTCTGCATGCTCGGCGTGACCCTCTACGAGTTCACGGTGGGCTTCTACCTCAGCGCCCGCGGCCGCTTCTCGATGCGCCAGAGCCTGGCCAAGATCGCCCGCCTGCCGCTGGTCTACGCCTTCGCCGCGGCGCTGGTGGCGAGCGGCGTGGGGCTGTCGGTGCCCAGCGGGGTGATGGACGGCCTGGCAGTATTCCCCGCCACCTATACCCTGCTCGGCATGATGGTGATCGGCATGACCCTGGGCCGGGTGACCGTGCGTGAGGTGGATGGGCGCTTCATCGCTGCCTGCGTGGTGCTGCGCTACGCCGTGTGGCCGCTGCTCGCCGGCCTCGCCGTGCTGGTGCTGCAGGCCACCCTGGGCATCGATGAGCAATTGGCCCTGGCGCTGCTGCTGGTGGGCGTGGTGCCGATGGCCGCCAACGTGGTGGTGGTGGCCATGGAGCTCGACATCCGCCCCGAGAAGGGCGCCATTGCCGTGCTCTTGACCACCCTGATGGCGCCGCTGCTGATCCCCCTCTACCTCCAGGCCCTGACGCGGCTGCTGGGGCTCGGTTGAGCACTTGCGAGATGCCGCGACCCGGCTAGCCTGAAAGAGCGATCTTCTCTAGCTGGGGGCAAATCATGCTCAGACGACAGTTACTGACAGGCGGCCTGCTGGTCGGGCTGGTACTGGCAGCACCGCTAAGCGCGCATCACGGCTGGACCGGGGGCGAGACCCTCGAGCTCGAGGGCACCATCACCGCGACACGCCTGGGTAACCCCCACGGCGAAGTCGAGCTCGATGTCGACGGCGAGGACTGGACGATAGAGGTTGGCCAGCCCTGGCGCAACGAGCGTGCCGGCCTGGCCGAGGGCGACTTGCGCGAAGGCGTGGAGCTGCGCGTCTCCGGCGAGCATGCCGGCGAGCAGCTGCTCAAGGCCGAGCAACTGTGGATCGGCGAGCAGCACTACGTGCTCTACCCCGGCCGTATCTGACCGCAGCCCATGGAGGGGTGGCTGAATCAGCTGGCCGGCACCGCGCTGGCCGAATGGGTGCGGGTCTCGCGCTGGGGGTATGCCGGGATCAATACCCTTCATGTGCTGGGCATCGCGCTGCTGTTCGGGAGTATCGCCGCGCTCGACCTGCGCCTGCTGGGCGCGAGCCGCCATCTATCGCTACCCGCCGTGGCGCGCCTGCTGCAGCCGCTGGCCGTCGCGGGCCTGCTACTGGCAGTGGCCAGCGGCACGCTGCTGTTCCTCGCCGACCCCGGCGGCTACGCCGCCACACCGCTGTTTCTCTTCAAGCTAGGCGTGATCGTCCTGGCCATCAGCAACGCGATGGCGCTCAATCTCGCCCCTGGCCTGGCACGGGCGAGTCCCCGGCGCCTGCGTAGCGCCGCCCTGGCCTCGCTGCTGCTGTGGCTGGCGGCGCTGATCGCGGGTCGGATGCTGGCCTTCGTCTAGTAGCGGTAGCTGTCGGGCTTGAACGGCCCCTCGGCGGGCAGCCCCAGGTAGTCGGCCTGGGCCGGGGTCATCTGGGTCACCACGCCACCGAAGCCTTCGACCATGTAGCGCGCCACCTCTTCATCGAGATGACGCGGCAGCACGCTGAGGGTCAGCGCCTGGCGCTTGGCCTCGGCGTCGAGATCGGCGAAGCGGCCCTCGAAGAGGTGCATCTGCGCCAGCACCTGGTTGGCGAAGGAGCCGTCCATGATCCGCGACGGGTGGCCGGTGGCATTGCCCAGGTTGACCAGCCGGCCCTCGGCGAGCAGCAGCAGGTAGTCGCGGCTCTCGGGGTCGAACTCGCCGGGATCGCTGTCGCGGTAGACCTTGTGTACCTGCGGCTTGATCTCCTCCCAGTGCCACTGGCGGCGCATGAAGGCGGTATCGATCTCGCTGTCGAAGTGGCCGATGTTGCACACCACCGCGCCCTTCTTGAGCGCCTTGAGCATCGGCGCATCACAGGCGTCGACGTTACCGGTGGCGGTGACCACCAGGTCGATCTTGGCGAGCAGCTGGCGGTCGACGCTGGCCAGCCCCTCGTTCACGCCTCCCACATAGGGCGAGACCACCTCGAAGCCGTCCATGCAGGCCTGCATGGCGCAGATCGGGTCGATCTCGGTGACCTTGACGATCATGCCCTCCTGGCGCAACGAGGCCGCCGAGCCCTTGCCCACATCACCGTAGCCGATCACCAGCGCCTGCTTGCCGGCCAGCAGGTGGTCGAGGCCACGCTTGATGGCGTCGCTCAGCGAATGGCGGCAGCCATACTTGTTGTCGTTCTTGGACTTGGTCACGGCGTCGTTGACGTTGATCGCCGGCACCTTGAGGGTGCCGTCGCGCAGCATCTCATGCAGGCGGTGCACACCGGTGGTGGTCTCCTCGCTGATGCCGTGGATGGCGTCGAGCAGCGCAGGATGCTGCTCATGCAGCAGCTGGGTGAGGTCGCCGCCGTCATCGAGCACCAGGTTGGGCGTCCAGCCGTCGGGGCCGGCGACGGTCTGCTCGATGCACCACCAGAACTCCTCTTCGGTCTCGCCCTTCCAGGCGAATACCGGAATCCCCGCAGCGGCGATGGCTGCGGCGGCGTGATCCTGGGTCGAGAAGATGTTGCACGACGACCAGCGCACGCTGGCGCCGAGGTCGATCAGCGTCTCGATCAGCACCGCGGTCTGGATGGTCATGTGGATGCAGCCGGCGATGCGCGCGCCGGCCAGCGGCTGCTGGTCGCGGTACTTGGCGCGAATCTTCATCAGCGCCGGCATCTCGGTCTCGGCGATGCGGATCTCGCGCCGGCCCCAATCGGCCAGGGTGATATCGGCGACCTTGTAGTCGTGGGTGGGAACTGCCGCGGAAGCCAGTTGGCTCATGGGTCTACTCCATTCCGGGGAATGGGCGCCGTTGCCTATGCCCAACCTGCCCGAGCCTCGCATTCGCCTGGCGTGCACGCGAATGCTGCAGCGCCCCTCGGGCAGCGGCAACATACAGCATGGAGTCATTGACTCCTGTTTCAGTTCAACCCAGGCCGGCGGTTTTTTCAAACCACCCCGTCCACGCGCGCCACCAACGCAAGGCCCCCGGCTGCCATCGACAGCCGGGGGGCTGGAGCCGCTTACAGGCCGGCGGCGGCCTTCAGCGCCTCGGCCTTGTCGACCTTCTCCCAGGGGAAGGCAGTGAAGGTCTCGGTGTGCTCGCGGCCGTCTACATCGGTCCAGGTGTAGGAGGTCTCGAACGGCTCGCGGCCGAAGTGGCCATAGGCTGCGGTGAGGCGATACATGGGGTGCAGCAGGTCGAGCATGCGGGTGATGGCGTGGGGACGCAGGTCGAAGTGCTCGCGCACCAGCTCGATGATCTTGGCGTCGGCGACCCTGCCGGTGCCGAAGGTGTCGATCGACACCGAGGTCGGCTCGGCCACGCCGATGGCGTAGGAGACCTGGATCTCGCACTTGTCGGCGAGCCCCGCGGCAACGATGTTCTTGGCCACGTAGCGCCCGGCGTAGGCGGCGCTGCGGTCGACCTTGGAGGGGTCCTTGCCGGAGAAGGCACCGCCGCCGTGGCGCGCCATGCCGCCGTAGGTATCGACGATGATCTTGCGCCCGGTCAGGCCGCAGTCGCCCACCGGCCCGCCGATCACGAACTTGCCGGTGGGATTGATGTGGTACTTGGTGGTGTCGTCGAGCCATTCACCGGGCAGCACCTGCTCGATGATCTCGCGCTTGACCATCTTGCGCAGCGCCTCCTGCTCGATCTCCGGGTCGTGCTGGGTGGAGAGCACCACCGCGTCGACGCCGCACGGCTTGCCCTCGGCGTCGTAGCGGAAGGTCACCTGGCTCTTGGCGTCCGGCCGCAGCCACGGCAGCAGCCCCTGCTTGCGCAGTTCGGCCTGGCGCTCCACCAGGCGGTGGGCGTAGTGAATCGGCGCCGGCATGTAGCTGGCGGTTTCGTTGGTGGCGTAGCCGAACATCAGCCCCTGGTCGCCGGCGCCCTGGTCTTCGGGCTTGCTACGGTCGACGCCCTGGGCGATATCCACGCTCTGCTTGCCGATCAGGTTGAGCACGCCGCAGGTCTCGCCGTCGAAGCCGACATCCGAGGAGGTGTAGCCGATCTCGGTGATTACCTCGCGTACCAGCGCCTCGAGATCGACCCAGGCGGTGGTCGAGATCTCGCCGGCAACGATCGCCACGCCGGTCTTGACCAGCGTCTCGCAGGCCACCCGTGCCTGCTTGTCGCGGGCGATGATGGCGTCCAGCACCGCGTCGGAGATCTGGTCGGCTATCTTGTCGGGATGGCCCTCGGAAACGGACTCTGAGGTAAACAAGGAGTATTCGCTCATGGCGTGCTCGACCCTTTGGGGAATAGAGGAAGCGGAGTAGAGAGGCGGCCCACGGGGCTCGGTGGGAAAATTCTACACAGCCCCAGGTCCGGTTCCTAGGCCAACACCCGGCAATGATTTGATGGATCGGCGCATCTCGGCGACAATAAGCGCCTGTTTTTTACGTCGACCGTCGGCGCCCCAGCCTTGGCGTTTCGCGGCCACGGCCCGATGCCGGGCTCGACCACGTCATCCCCACCATTGCCGCCGCAGGCGAGGAGCTACTCAATGCCATCCCGTTTCGAACTGGCCAATGCCATTCGCGCGCTCTCCATGGATGCCGTACAGAAGGCCAAGTCCGGCCACCCCGGCGCTCCCATGGGCATGGCCGATATCGCCGAAGTGCTGTGGAACGATCACCTGAGCCACAACCCGGCCAACCCGCACTGGGCCAACCGCGACCGCTTCGTACTCTCCAACGGCCATGGCTCGATGCTGCTCTATTCGCTGCTGCATCTCAGTGGCTATGCGCTGGGCCTCGAGGACCTGCAGAACTTCCGCCAGCTGCACTCCAAGACCCCGGGCCACCCGGAGCTGGGCTACACCGCTGGCGTCGAGACCACCACCG
>NZ_JARWAM010000025.1:0-25779 GCF_031451695.1 Franzmannia qiaohouensis | reverse complement strand
CTTCGGCGTCGATCTATCAACCTTCTGGGAGGATTAAGGTCTGGGCGGGGCGTAGGTGCCCCCTCAACCATTTAATCCGGATACCCAGAATATGGAGTGCCGGTTGCACGAGTCATACCCTGCCTCAGGCGACCGCCAACCAGGAGAGCGGGCTCTTTTGCAGTGCCGCCCCCAGCATATAGACGAAGGCAGCCATTGCAGCTATCGCCGCGCCGCCGCGCACGGCGGGGCTTCGCCCGCGCTTGATCGCCAGCGTGCCAAGGCCGATGTAGACAAGCAAGGCGATCAGCTTGGCGGCTAGCCAGGGATGCTGATGGGGCCACATCCGCAGCATGACCATCAGCAGCACACCGAGGGCCAGCAGCAGAGTGTCGTTGATATGCGGCAGCACCTTCACCCAGCGGCGCTGCAGCCAGGGCGACTCGCGTACCGACCACCAGGCCCTCAGCGCGAACAGCGCCAGGCTGAGCGTTGCGGCGGTGATGTGCAGGTGCTTGATCAGGAAGTAGTGCTCGATCATCTCGGACCTCGCAGAAAGCTTAACCGTCCTTGCCGTCCACGCGAGTGGTCAGCAGCGGTACCGTGTAGTGAAACAGGAAGATCAGAAAAGCGATGCACCAGAACAGGATGCTGACGCTGTAGGTCCAGTGCGTGATCTGCGGGAACATCGCCAGCACTGGCGAGCGCAGCAGCGCCCCTGCAAACATCAGCATGAGCCCGATCCCGATGCCTGGCAGGGTGCGAATCTCCCGCCCGGTATGGCCGAGGGCGACCCGAGCCATCATCGCCAGCATCATGCTGCCGATGCCACCGATGGCCAGCGCGTGGACAGCCAACTCCACCCGAAATACGCCAGTATGAGCAAGGGCCCACATCACCAGTCCTACCACGATGAAGGCGTAGCTAAAATGCAACCCCCACAGCAGGGGTTCATGCAGGGTCCGCCACCCTTCCCAGCGCGCAAGCCGCACGCCATTGGCGCCAGCGGCCACCAGCATGGCCCACCCCAGCAGACCGGGCGGCAGCTCGATCGAGAGCAGAATTGCCAGCTGCACCAGCACCACGGCGTAGATGGACCACAGCGAGAGACGCTCGAGCATCGGCCAGTCGGCTGGCCGCTGGCGTCCCAGCTTGCGCGAGGTAAAGAAGGGGATCACACGGCCACCGAGCATCACCATCAGGGCGGCGATCAGCAACACCGCAAGATAGCCGCCTTCGCGGATCAGCAGCCACTGCCCGCGCATTACCCCGATGTGCATGGCCAGGTTGGCCACCGCCAGCAGCAGCAGGATGGGCACGAACACCAGGTTGCGCCACTGACGAACCGCCAGCACCATCTGCCCCAGGGCTAGCGCAGCCAGCGGCAGGAAGGCCAGGTCGATGACCATCAAAAGCCCAGCCGGCAGCCCCATGGGAAACGCAAGCAGCAGCCGCGCGGCTAGCCAGACGCCGACCAGTCCCAGCAGAAGCCAGCCCTGCAGGCTGCGCTGCCCGGTCCAGTTCTGTGCTGCGGTCAGCAAAAACCCCACCACCACGGCCGCGCCAAACCCAAAGAGCATCTCGTGCTGGTGCCACCACATCGAGCCTCCGTGGGGACGCAGCAGCAAACCGCCGTGCCAGAAGGCGAGCCACACCATCAGCGACAGCACCCCGAACAGCGAGGCCAGCAGGAAGAACGGGCGAAAAGCGAGCCGGGCGATGGGCGCCCCGGACGGCTCGGGTGGGGGTAAGGTCATGGCAGGCATCCCGACAGTTGCACTTGGACTTTCCCCATTGTGCCTCGCCCGACAACGCCGGAACCATGACAGGCATCAAGAATACTTCTTATCAGCAGCATGTCAGCGGCCGGTGCGGGTCTTGTCCCGGTTCGCCGAGCGCTCAGGCGCTTGCCGGGCCCGCACTGCTCGGGACTGCTGAGACGCCGGCAGGGTCACTGGAAGCTCACCACCTCACCGCGACGATTGAAGGCCAGGAAGGACTCGATACTGCCCATCTGCAGCGACTCCACCATGCGCCGCAACTGCTGCTCAATGATCCCATCATCGCCAGGATCGGCCATGGCAGCCGCGAAGACGAGGTCCCAGTCCTGGCCAGTCTCACGCGACTGCTCGACGAAGGTGGCCATGTCGCTGAGCTCCTCGGGGGTCCTGTCGACACAGGTGACCGGTGTCAGTGCCCCGCCCTCGCCCTGCTCGAAGCGGCGGCGCTGCTCTTCGCTGGGGTAGTCGGGTAGTTCGGCCCGAGTGCACACCAACAGCAGGCGCTGCGGCTCGGGCTGTTTACGCGCTTCGGAGAGCAGGTCGGCAAAGTTTGAAATGGCCATGAAGTCTCCTTGGGATTCATTGCTCGGCTGACGCCCTCAGGTTAGAGGGAAAGCTTCAGCGGTGGAACGTGTCAATCTCGGCCAACTGCGACAGCTCGCCTCATGACAGACGGAACAATAACATGTATTTTACATGAATGTTATAAATCAAGACCCATGATCAAGGACTTACTCCCTATGCTCAGTCGTGACCAGGAACTGCTAATCGAGGAAACAGCCCCGGTGGTTGCCGCCCACCTGGATGACATCACCCGCCGCTTCTATCCGCTGATGTTCGCGCGCTATCCGGACGTCGAGCCACTGTTCAACCAGGCCCACCAGCAGGACGGTGGCCAGCCCCGGGCACTGGCGCGATCCGTGCTGGCCTATGTCCAGCTCCGCCAGGACCCCCAGCAGGCCCGCGGCGCCCTGGCCACGGTGGTCAGCAAGCATGTCTCCCTCGACATCCAGCCCGATCAGTACCCGATCGTCGGTGAGTGCCTGATGGCGGCCATTGGCGAGGTACTGGGAGATGCTGTCACGCCAGAGATTGCCGCGGCCTGGAGTAGCCTCTACGAGGAGCTCGCCGGCCTGCTGATCGAGCTGGAGGACCGCCGCTACCAGGCGTTCGAGCAGCGTCGCGGCGGCTGGCGCGGCCCGCGCGAATTCCGCATCGCCGAGACCCGGCAGGAGAGTGCGGTGATTCGCTCTTTCGTGCTCGAGCCGGTGGACGGCGGCCCGGTAGCCGACCACGCCCCCGGCCAGTACATTGGCGTCAGGTTGACCATCGACGGCAAGCCGCTGTATCGCCACTACAGCCTCTCCGATGTACCCAACGGCAGGCACTACCGCATCTCGGTGAAGCGCGAGCCCCAGGGGCGCGCCAGCCGCCACTTGCACGACGCAATGGCGCGTGGCGATACCCTGGAACTGCTTCCACCGGCCGGCGACCTGACCCTCGCCGAGGGTGACGAGCCCCTACTGCTGGCTTCCGGCGGTGTGGGCCAGACGCCGATGCTACCCTTGGCTCGCCAGGCACTCGCTCAAGGCCGCCGGGTGGTCTACCTGCACGCCGCCCTGGATGCCGAGCACCACGCCTTCCGCGATGAGGTGGCGGCCCTGGCAGAGGCGCACCCGGGTCAGCTGCAAACGGTGAGCGTCCACGAGCACGGCGACCAGGCCGACCATACCGGCCGGGTCGACCGCACGCTGCTGGCGCGACTGCTACCGGAGAACGTACGCTGCTACACCGTGGGTCCCCAGGGTTTCATGAGCGCCGTCGACAAGGCCCTGGCCGAGCTGGGCGTACCAGCCGAACGTCGCCACCACGAGCACTTCGGCCCCTCTCGCCCCCTCGACGCTGCCTGAACGCCTGCAAGCGCGCCCTGGCTCACCAGGGCGCCAAGCTCTTCATTCCTCGACCATTTCGCCATGCCATGACGCGTATCAAAAGCGTGACCTCGATAGTCGACTAGCATGGTCGGGTTTCCCACGACAGGAGGCTCACCATGGAACTCGTCTGCCCCGCCGGCAGCCTGCCCGCCCTCAAGCGCGCCGTGGATGAGGGAGCCGATGCCGTCTACTTCGGCTTCCAGAATGCCACCAATGCCCGGCAGTTCGCCGGCCTCAACTTCACCGACAAGCGTGCCCGCGAAGGCATCGACTACGCTCACGCCCGCGGCAAGCGGGTGTTCTGCGCCATCAACACCTACCCGCAGCCCGACGGCTGGGCCCAGTGGACCCGCGCCGTGGACCAGGCCGCGGACCTTGGCGTCGACGCCCTGATCATGGCCGACATGGGCCTGCTCGACTACGCCGCACGGCGCCATCCCGACCTCGCCCGCCACCTCTCAGTGCAGGGCTCGGCCACCAGCCACGAGGCCCTGCGCTTCTACCACGACCATTTCGGCATCAAGCGCGCCGTGCTGCCGCGGGTGCTCTCCATCACCCAGGTGCGCGACCTGGCCAAGCAGAGCCCGGTGGAGCTCGAGGTGTTCGCCTTCGGCAGCCTGTGCATCATGGCCGAAGGGCGCTGCTACCTCTCCTCCTACCTCACCGGCGAGTCGCCCAACACCCGCGGCGTCTGCTCGCCGGCGGCCCATGTGCGCTGGGAGGAAACCCCCGAGGGGCTGGAATCACGCCTCAACGGTGTGCTGATCGATCGCTACGGCGAGGGCGAGCGGGCCGGCTACCCCACCCTGTGCAAGGGGCGCTTCGAGGTCGGCGGCGAGACCTATCACGCCATCGAGGAGCCCACCAGCCTCAACACCCTGGAACTGCTGCCCGAGCTGCGCGAACTCGGCATCAGCGCGGTGAAGATCGAGGGCCGCCAGCGCAGCCCGGCCTACGTGTCCAAGGTGGCCGGGATCTGGCGCCAGGCGCTGGACCGCCTCGAACGAGCCCCCGAGCGCTTCCACCCCGAGCCCGCCTGGATGGCCGGCCTCGGCGAGGTCTCCGAAGGCGCCACCACCACCCTGGGCGCCTACGAACGCCGCTGGAAATAGGAGCAGAAACGTCATGTCGACTTCCCCTACCCTGCAGCTGTCGCTGGGCCCGGTGCTGTTCTACTGGACCCGCGAGCGCTATGCCGCCTTCTACCGCGAGGCCGCCGACTGGCCGGTGGAAATCGTCTATCTCGGCGAGTCCGTCTGCTCGCGCCGCCGCGACATGAAGCTCGACGACTGGCTCGGCATCGGCCGCGAGCTGGCCCAGAGCGGCAAGCAGGTCGTCATCGCCAGCCAGACCCTGATCGAGTCCGAAGCCGACCTGCGCGACCTGCGCAAGCTGTGCGACAACGGCGAGTTCACCGTCGAGGCCAACGACCAGAGCGCGCTGCAGCGCCTATCCGCCGCCGGCCTGCCCTTCGTCGCCGGCGCCGCACTGAACCTCTACAACCCCGCTTCCATCGGCGTGATGGCCCGCGCCGGGATGCAGCGCTGGCAGGCTCCGGTGGAGATGTCCCGCGAGGATCTCACCCGGCTGCTTGCCGACTGCGCCACTGAGGGGCTAGACCAGCCCTGCGAGGTGTTCGCCTACGGCCACCTGCCGCTGGCCTGGTCGTCGCGCTGCTTCACCGCCCGGCGTCACCAGAAGCCCAAGGATCGCTGCCAGTTCGTCTGCCAGACGTATCCCGAAGGCCTGCCTCTGCGCTCCCAGGAATCGAAGGAGGTGTTCACCCTCAACGGCATCCAGACCCTCTCGGGGGCCTGCCAGGACCTGCGCCACGAGGTGAGCGACATGGCCGCGATGGGCGTGGCCGTAGTGCGCCTGAGTCCGCGCCCCAAGGACATGGCCGAAGTCGTCGCCGCCTTCGACGCCGCCCGCCGCGGCGAGCTGCCCGCCGCCGATCCGCTGGCGCTGGTCGAGGCCGAGGTCTGCGACGGCTACTGGCACGGCCGCCCGGGCATGGATAACACCCGCCTGCCCGTCGGCTAATCAGGACCCATTCGAGCCCCGCCAACCGCCGGGGCTTGTCGTTTGCGATGGTGGCAATTCACCGTTTTCTGATCTGGATCATTTCCTCCCGCCATCGAAGGCACTAGCCTTAAAAACACAATATATAGCGCCAAATAGAAACGCAGATACCATATATAGGGAGAAAGCGGTGATTAGCCCCTCCACCCGTCAGGCCGGCAAGCGCCACGTCGAGGTCGCCTCGACCGTCAATGAATACCTCGAACGTGCCGACTGGCGCGTGCACGCCAACGCCAACCAGGGCTACTCCCTGGGCGGGTTGATCCTCAACGTGTCGGGCAAGCTGATCGCCAACTACTGGCTCGACGAGGTCTATCCGGCGGCGGTGGGCAGTGCCCACCGCGAGGGCGACCTGCATATCCACGACCTCGACATGCTCGGCGGCTACTGCGCCGGCTGGTCGCTACGCACCCTGCTGATCGAAGGCTTCAACGGCGTACCGGGACGCGCCGAGAGCGCCCCGCCGCGCCATCTCTCCAGCGCCCTGGGGCAGATGGTCAACTTCCTCGGCACCCTGCAGAACGAATGGGCCGGCGCCCAGGCCTTCAGCTCCTTCGATACCTACCTGGCGCCCTACGTGCGCAAGGACGGGCTGGACTACCAAGCGGTCAAGCAGGCGGTGCAGGAGTTCATCTACAACCTCAACGTGCCGTCGCGCTGGGGCAGCCAGACGCCCTTCACCAACCTCACCTTCGACTGGGTGTGCCCGGCGGACCTGCGCGACCAGGTGCCGATCATCGGCGGCGAGGAGCAGCCCTTCAGCTACGGCGAGCTGCAGGCCGAAATGGACCTGCTCAACCGCGCCTACCTGGAAGTGATGGAAGCGGGCGACCGCCACGGGCGAGTGTTCACCTTCCCGATTCCCACCTACAACATCACCACCGACTTCGACTGGGAGAGCGACAACGCCGAGCGGCTGTTCGCGCTGACCGCAAAGTACGGCCTGCCCTACTTCCAGAACTTCCTAAACTCGGACCTCGAGCCGCACATGGTACGCTCCATGTGCTGCCGCCTGCAGCTCGATCTCACCGAGCTGCTCAAGCGCGGCAACGGCCTGTTCGGCAGCGCCGAGCAGACCGGCTCGCTAGGCGTGGTAACCGTCAACTGCGCGCGGCTGGGCTATCGCTTCGCCGGCGACCAGGCGGGACTTTTACACGAGCTTGACCGGCTGCTGGCACTGGGCCGCGACAGCCTGGAGCTCAAGCGCGGATGCATCCAGCAGTGGATGGACGAGGGGCTCTACCCCTACAGCCAGCGCTACTTGGGCACCCTGCGCAACCACTTCTCGACCCTGGGGGTGAACGGCCTCAATGAGATGGTGCGCAACTTCTCCAATGGCCGTTTCGATATCGCCGACGCGGAGGGGCAGCAGCTGGCCCTGGACCTGCTCGACCACGTACGCGGGCGGATGCAGGAATTTCAGGAGCAGACCAGCCACCTCTACAACCTGGAGGCGACGCCGGCGGAGGGCACCACCTACCGCTTCGCCCGCGCCGACGCCGAGCGCTTCCCCGGCATTCTGCAGGCGGGCACGCCGGAGGCGCCCTACTACACCAATTCCAGCCAGCTGCCGGTGGGCCATACCGACGACCCTTTCGAGGCGCTGATCCATCAGGACCCGCTGCAGACCCGCTACACCGGCGGCACCGTGCTGCACCTGTATATGCGCGAGCGGCTCTCCAGCGCCGCGGCCTGCCGCAAGCTGGTGCACACCGCCCTGTCGCGCTTCCGCCTGCCCTATATCACCGTCACCCCCACCTTTTCGATCTGCCCGGTACACGGCTACCTGGCCGGCGAACACGAGTTCTGCCCGAAGTGCGACGACGCGCTTCTGGCACAACAAGCCAGCCGGGCCGAGGCAACGGCCTGACGCCGGCTTTCTCCCCCTGCCAACTAACCAGGAGCACGATATGCGTCAGATGGATACCACCTCCCTGCCCACCGCACAGCGCCAGCGCTGCGAGGTCTGGACCCGGGTAATGGGCTATCACCGCCCGGTCAGCCAGTTCAACGTCGGCAAACGCGCCGAACATCGCGAGCGCTGCCATTTCCGCGAAGCCACCGGCCGCCGCTAGCTGCCCCACACCCTCGATAGGCCGGGCCCCCTCGGGGCCCGGCAGGGAGTCACTGCCATGCTCATCAGCGAACCTCCCGTCAGCCCTTCTGCCGGCAGCGCCCAGGAGACGCTTCGCCTGCCGGTGGCCGGGCTGACGCCGATGACCACCCTGGACTACCCCGAGCACCTGGCCTGCGTGGTCTTCCTGCAGGGCTGTCCGCTGCGCTGCGGTTACTGCCACAACCCCGGCATGCTCGCCTCCCGTCGGGGCGAGCACGGCGAGTGGGACGGGATCGAGGCCTTCCTGAGAAACCGCCGGGGCCTGCTTGAGGGCGTGGTCTTCAGCGGCGGTGAGCCCACCCTGCACGCCGAGCTCGCCGGCGCGGTGGAGCGGGCCAGAGCGCTCGGCTTCAAGGTCGGCCTACATACGGCCGGTGTCTACCCGCGGCGCCTGCAGGCGCTGCTGCCCTGGCTCGACTGGGTAGGCCTGGACGTAAAGGGCCTGGCCGATGACATCGACCGCATCGTCGGGCGCCGCGGCATGGCCACCCCGCATGAGCAAAGCCTGGCGCTGCTGCTGAACAGCGGCATTGCCCTCGAGTGTCGCACCACGGTGCACTGGCGCGACTTCGACCTGGAACGCCTGCGCCGGCTGGCCCTGGACCTCGCCGAGCGCGGCGCCAGCCACTACGCGATCCAGCTGGCCCGCGCCGGCCAGTGCCTGGATGCGCGCTACGCCGAGCCGGTGCCGGGCGCCCCGACGACCGCAGAGATAGAAGCGCTTGTCAGCGAACTGCGCCCCAACTTTAAAAGGCTGACCCTACGCCACTAACATCACGCCGGCTCACCTCGCCCCGTGCCCTCGGGGGAAGGGCTCATGCAGGGATCTCCAGCGAGGGGCGGAAACGTCGCATCGCTCAACGCTCGGCGCAGGCCAGACGCTCGACGCGCGCCAGCCAATCGCCGAAAGGTCCCTGGGCCAGCCCCTCCTCGCGGCCATCAAGCAGGTTCTTGACCATCAGCCCAAGTTCGGTGTCACCCTCGATCACCAGGCGACGCTGAAAGAACAGGGCGTCGGGGTCCTGGCGCCGGGTGGCCAGGCACAGGAACTCGCGCCAGCCGCCGCGAATGGTGGCTTCGCCCGCCTCCTGGGTAAGCCGAAAGCGCTCCGCTTCGAGGGTCAGGGTCAGCTGCACGCCCAGGTCCTCGACGTGCAGCGAGATCCGGCGGCCTGCGAGCGCATCGAACTCGCCCTCGGCCAGCGGTACGGCGAAGGTTCGGTTGAGCATTGGCTCGATCAACTGGCGCTTGACCACCAGTGGCACTCGGGGGTCAATGCTACGTATCAAACGGGGCAGTGCAGGCGGACGTGGCAGGGGCAGTAACGGCGGGGACATGACGGCTCTCCTGAAGATATCTATGCGGCCAACGCCGCCAGCCCACCCATCCTAGGCCGGTGTTTTCGCGGCTGCACTGACATGCATCAACTCGCTGGGCAGATCGCCACCCGCAGTCGTGTCGTGGGCGACCACTATACGGTGCGGGAGTAGCGGCCACTGCTGCTTGCCAGATAGGCATCGAAGGCCATGGCGGCGTTGCGCATCATCAGACGGCCGGTGGGTAGCACCTCGATCTCATTTTCACGGATCGCTAGTAGGCCGTCTTCGGCCATCTCCTGCAGCTGCTCTAGGGCGTCGGCGAAGTAATCGCGGAAGACGATGCCGTGGACGGCCTCGATGGCAGCGAAGTCGATGCGGTTGTGGCACATCAGGGCATTGATCACGTCGCGGCGCAGCCGGTCATCGTCGCTGAGCCGGTAGCCTCGGAACACCGGCAGCTGGCCCTGATCCAGGCGATGATGGTACTGGGCGGTCTCTTTGACGTTCTGGCTGTAGCTGTCGCCGACCTTGCCGATGGAGGTGATGCCCAGCCCGACCATGTCGCAGTCGGCGTGGGTGGAGTAACCCTGGAAGTTGCGCTGAAGGGTGCCGTTCTCCCTGGCCAGTGCCAGCTCGTCGTCGGGCAGGGCGAAGTGGTCCATGCCGATATAGACGTAGCCGGCGGCAGTGAGGCGCTTTATGGTCAGCTCCAGCAGTTCCAACTTGCGCTCCGGCGGCGGCATGTCCTCGGGACGTATCATCCGCTGGGACTTGAACAGCTCCGGCAGGTGGGCGTAGCTGTAGGCGGCGATGCGGTCCGGGCGCAGGGCAATGATCTTCGACAGCGTGGTATCGAAACTCGCCACCGTCTGCAGCGGCAGGCCGTAGATCAGGTCGACGCTCACCGACTGGAAGCCGGCGTCACGGGCGGCCTCAACCAGCGCCATGACCTGCTCCTCACTCTGCAGCCGATTCACCGCTTCCTGAACGTCGCGGTCGAAGTCCTGCACGCCGAAGCTGAGGCGATTGAAGCCCAGGGCGTAAAGCTCATGGATCTGCTCGGGCGTCACGGTGCGCGGGTCCACCTCCAGGGAAAACTCGCGCTGGGCAGGCTCGGCAAAGTGGAAAGCCGCATCCAGCGCGGCCATCAGCTCGCCGAGCTGGGCGTTGCTCAGGTAGGTCGGTGTGCCTCCACCCAGATGCAGCTGGGTCATGCGCCGCGATTCCTCGAATAGCGCTCCCTGCACCCGGATCTCTTTCTTGAGCCATTCGAGATACTCGGCGGCGCGCTCGGTATTGTGGGTGATGATCTTGTTGCAGGCACAGTAGTAGCAGAGGCTCTTGCAGAACGGGATATGCACGTAGACAGACAGCGGCTTGGGCGTCTCGGCACGGTTGCTCCGCTCGGCGGCATTACGGTAATCATCCTCGGCAAAAGCCGCATGGAACTGGGGCGCCGTGGGGTAGGAAGTGTAGCGCGGTCCCGGACGATCGTATTTCTCTACCAGGGGGCGATCAAACAGCAGGTCATCATGCATCGTAACACGGCCTCTTGACGGGGTGGCGCCACCCAGGGTGCCGCACAATACCGCCGAGTATGCCATTCAGGATTCGGCTCGTCGGTACCCTTCTCGAGGTAGCTGACCCAGATCAATCCCCTCGCTAGCTAACTGGACATTGCCACGGCAGCATTGAATCGGCCCCCGTGCGACGACTCGAATAGGGCTTTGCGCCAGACGTGAAGATTCATATAAAATACTTTTTATTGGGCATCACGCCAAGCGGGAGGTCCCCATGACGCACCCTGTTTCACGCATCGCCTGGAGCGGCCTGGCCTACGGCTGTATCGGGCTAGGCACCGCCGGGTTGGTGGTGCCCTTGTTGCCTACCACGCCTTTCCTACTCGTGGCAGCCTGGGCCGCATCCAAGGGTTCGCCCCGGCTGGCTCGCTGGCTGCACCGTCATCCCCGCCTCGGCCCGACACTCCAGGCCTGGCGCGAGCAGCGCGCTGTGCCGCGCCGCGCCAAGCGACTGGCGCTAGCCCTGCTCGCGACCAGTTGGCTCGTGCTGTGGATGGGACGCGCGGCACCGCTGGTACTCGCGCTTACCGCGGCGCTGTTCTTGGCCGTCGCCACCTTCCTGATGACGCGCCCTGACGCCGCAACCGGCAGTCCCGACAGCATTCGGCCGGCAAACCCTATAGAGTGACCCTCTCCGCCAGCAGCGCCTTGCCCCAAGGCAAACCATGGAGCGCCGGATACCGTCATGCACTTGACCCGCTTTACCGACTACTCCCTGCGTGTTCTCGTCTTTCTAGCCGTCAAGGGCGAGGAGCGATCCACCATCCATGAGATCGCCGAGAGTTTCGACATCTCGCGCAATCATCTAATGAAGGTCGTTCAGGACCTGAGCCAAAAGGGCTACATCACCGCTATCCGCGGCAAGAACGGTGGTCTCCTGCTCAAGAAGGCTCCCGAGGATATCCGCCTGGGAACGCTGGTGAGCGATACCGAGCATGATCTACAGCTGGTGGAGTGCTTCGGCGAGGATAACGCGTGCAGGATCACCCCTGCCTGTCGACTCAAGCCGATCTTGGCCGAGGCGCTCGGCGCGTTTCTCGCGGTACTCGATCATTACACCCTGGCCGACATGCTAGGGCCGCAGGAACCGGCTCTGGTCCAACTGCTCAGCATCCAGCCGCTGACCAGCCCCCAGATTGATGCCGCGCCAGCACGGCTCCCCTAGTCGAGCGCCGAGATATTGCTCTGGATCAATGCAGCTCGGGCGACTAAGGGCCAAGCTGAAAGCCTGTATCAAGGGAGTTCATCATGCGTCGGCTCACACGGACATCATCAGCACAACGCACGCCAGGCCGCCTTATGGCCATCCTGCTCGCGCTGCTGTTGGCGATGGGCACGCTGACGAGTCACGGCGCCATGGAACACCTTCAGGCCGACTGCGGCGTGGTCGCCGACTGGAGCTCAGATGGCGGCCATTCGGATCATGGTCCCAGTGTCGAACATGATCATGACGCCTCATCGTGCGCCCTCTGCTCCGTCGCCGCGGGCCAGGCGCGTCTTGCCTTGGTTGACCCACTGCGCCAGGCCAATTCACCGGCCATGGCAGCATCCCCGCAGCCCCCTCTTGCCCCCAGGCGCCCTCCCAAATCCTGATCGAACGCAGACGGCATGGCCGTCGGATCGCGAGCCGCTCGCGTTACAAGATCCCGTTCATCAGGAGTTCATCATGTCTATCCGTTTGTCATCGGCCGCAGTGGCGCGCCAGGCATACCTGCAATCCTCATTTGCACGCAACGTAAATCATCGGCTTCTTGGCTGGCTGCTGGCTGCTGGTCTCGCCCTTGCCAGCGCATCGACGCTCGCCTCGGCAGTTCCCCAGGGAAGTGTCGTCACCGCCAACGAACGCGGCGCCTCTCTGACTCACATCAACCTAGCGAGCGGCGATGCCAACACCCAATCCATCGGCATTGCCCCCCACAACGTCCAGCTCAGCGCCCCCGGCCACTACCTGATGGCCGTGGGGGAAGCTGCCACTGACGATCATCGCCATGGTCATGACGGCGGCCATGCCCACGGTGATGCGCCCGGCAAGCTCAAGCTCTACCCGGCCAATGATCCCAGCGGTGCTCTCGTGGCCAGCATCGAGGTTGGCAGCCACCCGGCCCATGTGGTCAGCGACCTGGAAGGTCGCTTCGCCTTCGTCACCAATGCCGGAGACGACAGCGTCTCGGTCGTCGACCTCGAGGCCAGAGAGAGCGTCGCTACCATCGCCACCGGCGAGTATCCCCACGGCCTGCGCCTTAGCCCCGACGGCCAGGAGCTCTACGTAGCCAACGTGCTGGACGGCAGCGTCTCGGTGATCGACGCCGCGGCACGGCAAGAGGTCGCTCGCCTGCCGGTGGGCCAGACCCCGGTACAAGTGGGCTTCACCCCGGACGGCGCCCGGGTCTTCGTCTCGCTGCGCGACGAGAACCGCGTGGCCGTTATCGACACCGCCAGCCGTGAGGTCATCGAGCGTATCGAGGTGGGCCGGCTACCGATTCAGGTACACGCCACCGCGGATGGCCGCTTCATGCTGGTGGCCAACGAAGGCAGTGAGGCCGAGCCCGACAACCGGGTCTCTGTCATCGCCCTCGACAGCCTGACGGTGGTGGCTACCCACGAGGTCGGCGCCGGTGCTCATGGCATCAGCGTCGACGACACCGGCCGCTTTGCCTTCATCACCGGCCTTTATGACGACAGCCTCTCGGTCATCGACCTGGAAGCCGGCGCCGTCATCAACCGCTATGACACCGACCAGGGCCCCAACGGCGTGACCTGGGTTGGCCACTGAGGAGTATCACCATGACTGCACACTGCACCGCCCTGATGGGCTCCATGGGCTGGATCATGCCCATCGCCATGCTCACCCTGCTCGGCCTCGGCATCGCCGCCCTCGCCAAGTATCTGTTCACGTCCCGTCATCCCCCGGAGGCCCGCTCATGATCCGTTTCGGCTCCACTCTCATGCTCTCCGGCGCCCTGCTGCTGGGCGCCGGCACCGTCCAGGCCGCTCTGCCCGACGAGGCGACCATGTTCAAGAATCCGCAATGTGGCTGCTGCGACGAGTACGCCCGACAGCTGGAGGCCCGCGGGGTCGAGGTGAAACTCGTCGACGATATCGAGGTGGGCAAGATCAAGCAGCGCGTCGGCCTGCCCGTCGGCCACGGCTCCTGCCACACCACCCAGATGGGCGGCTACGCCATCGAGGGTCACGTGCCCTTCGCGGCACTGGAGAGGCTCTTCGAGGAGCGACCGGACACCCGCGGCATCGGCCTGGCCGGCATGCCCATCGGCACCCCCGGCATGCCGGGGCCCAAGCAGGGCGAGTGGGACGTCTACCAGTTCCGCGACGGCGAGGCCTCGCCCTTCATGACCCTCTGATCCAGCCTGGAGGAAAGAAACGCCGCTTCCACCTACGGTGAGCGGCGTTTCACGCTCTGCGGACCGCGTTGCCCGACACGCCACTGCCAAGCGGCGACAGGCTGCCTGCCTGCTCCTCATCATTGCCCAGCACCGCCGGCGCCATGCCCAGCCGCCCGATGCCGGGCAGCTTGAGCGCCGGACGCAGCAGGTCGATGCCGAAGGTCAGGCCGAGCAGGGTGATCTCGAGGCCTTCGACCCGCGCCACGCTGATCCCGAACAGACCGCCAAGGGCCACCTGGTAGCCGCTGCCGCTGGTGGTCGGCGCCCACCTCTCACCGAACAGATAATCACGCCCCACCGCGGTCACCGGCAGTGCGGCGTCAAAGCCCGGCACCTCGCGTATGACCCAGGCCACGAAGGAGTTGCTGTTGGGGCCGGGCCAGGCGCGGTAGCGATCGGGCTCCGGGTAGTCGGCGATAGCGGCGTCGATCAGCGGCACCAGCGCGGCGGCCGCCTCGCCGCGATAGTCCGCCAGCAGTGTCGGCGGATTGCCGAACCAGGCACGATCCGGGGTATCCACCCCCGATACCACCGCGGGCCGGCGCCAGCTGAGCACGTGATGCAGGCGAAAGTCCTCTTCGCCCTCGGCGCGGGTCACGATCCAGGTATGCACCCCGAAAGCACCTCGCCAGCCGAAGGCGCGTGCAGCATAGACCTGCACCACCGGCGTGCCTGGGGTCTCCGGCGCCAAGCCGGCAGGCGTGCGATCCGCCGACGACCAGTGGCGATCCAGCGGCACCTCGCCGCTGGCCAGCATCCACAGCGGGCCGGCCAGCAGCAGGGCTACCACCAACAGTACGATTCCCATACTGCGCAGCATGAAGTTCATCGTTGGCGCCTCCTGCCCTATGAGCCAAATCCTGGCACAGGCCTTGAATCCCGCCGCCGCGGCCCGCATGTTGCGAGTAAATCCGCCTGCTTCAAGGTCATCGCATGCCTATCGTAGATCCCCACAGCGGCCAGCCGCTGACCGCTAACGAATCCTCACCGGCCGGCGCTGCCGCGCCGGCCGACGTCATCGTCGACATCGACATGAACAACTTCCAGCAGGTGGTGCTGGAAGGGTCGATGCAGATCCCGGTGCTGCTCGACTGCTGGGCCCCCTGGTGCGAGCCGTGCAAGAACCTGATGCCGATCCTCGAGAAACTGGCGGTGGAGTACAACGGCGCCTTCATCCTCGCCAAACTGAACATTGAGGAGCACCAGCAGATCGCCGCCCAGTTGGGCATCCGCTCGGTGCCCGACGTCAAGCTGATCATGCAGGGCCAGCTGTACGACGAGTTCCAGGGCGCTCTGCCCGAGAAACAGATCCGCGAGTGGCTGGCAAAGTACATCCAGCCACCGGAGGATGCGCCGCAGAGCCCTGAAGAGCAGGCCCAGGCGGCGCTGGACGCCGGCGATCCCGCCACCGCACGCAGCATTTTCGAGCAGCTCTCCCAGGCGCACCCCGATCACGTCGATTACCGCATCGACCTGGCCGGCGCCCTGCTCGCCGAGGGCAATCCTGACCGCGCACGTGCCATTCTCGACGGCCTCGCCCCGGAGGACCGCGATGCCCCCAAGGCGCGCGGCGTTCGGGCGCGTCTGGAGTTCGGCGAGGAAGCGCCCAGCGATGAGGCGCTGGTGGCACTCGAGGGCCGCGACGACAGCGAGGCACACTACCTGCGTGCGCTGCGCCGGGTTGCCGACGGCGACTACGAAACCGGCCTCGACGCGCTGCTGCAGCTGATGCAGCGCGATCGCGCCTATGGTGACGACCTGGCCCGCAAGACCCTGCTGCGGGTATTCGATGCGCTGGGCGCCGACCACCCGCTGACGGTCGCCTACCGTCGCCGGCTGTTCGCCATGATGTACTGAGCGGCTATCGCGCTAGCCGTGCGTCGAGCCGCACCAGTGCCGACTCCAGTTGGGCTTCGGTGGTGCCAAAGTTGAGCCGCACGAAGCCCGGCCAACCGAAGTCGGCGCCGTCCGATAACGCCACCCCGGTATCGTGCAGCAGGGTCTGCTGGGGGCAGTCGCCGAGGCCGGCACCGCGCATGTCGAGCCAAGCCAGGTAGGTCGACTGCGGTGGGTGCATGCTCACCCCCGGCCAACTCGCCACGCGCTCGAGCAGCCGCTGACGATGTCCGCGCAGCACCTCGAGCAGCGCCTGGCGCCACGCGTCACCCTCGGCGTAGGCCGCTTCGGCGGCCACCAGACCGAGTACGTTGGGATCCGACTGCAGCCCCTTCATCTGGGCAGCGAAGCGCCGCCGCAGCTCAGGGTCGGGAATCACCGCACAGGCGCAGGTCAGGCCGGCCAGGTTGAAGGTCTTGGAGGGAGCCCACAGGGTGATGGTGCGTGCCGCCAGCCCGGGGTAGGCGGCCGCCAGCGGCCGGTGCCTGGCGCCTTCATCGAGCAGCAGGTCGCAGTGCAGCTCGTCGGAGACTACCAGCAGGTCGTGCTTCTCCACCAGCGCGGCCAGTCCGGCCAGCTCCTGCGCCTGCCAGACGCGCCCGGTGGGGTTGTGTGGATGACACCATAGCAACAGCCGCGTATCGTCAGTGATCGCCGCTTCCAGGGCGTCGAGATCGAGCCGCCAGGGCTCTCCCGGCGCCGCCGGTTCGCCCAAGGGCGCCTGCTGCGCCATGCGTCCGGTGCGCTCGGCGACCTTGAGGAACGGCGGGTAGATCGGCGTGACGGTAAGTACGCCTTCGCCAGGCTCGGTGAGTGCCATACTGGCGAGATGCAGCGCCGGCACCACGCCGGGCAGCCACAGCTGCCAGTGTGGCTCGATCGACCAATCGTAGTGCCTGGCACTCCACTCGCATAGCGTGCGGTGCAGGCTGTCGGGCACCAGTCCGTAGCCGAATACGCCGTGCTCGACCCGCGCCTGAAGCGCCTCGATCACCGCCGGTGGCGAGACGAAGTCCATGTCAGCGACCCACAGCGGCAGCACATCGCCGTCATAGCGATGCCATTTTTGCGACGGCCACTCAGGCTGAACGCCACGGGCCTCGGGCGGATGCCGACGCGCTATCGGCGTGGCAAAATCGAACTGCATGACGTCTCTCCACTCACTGGTCAGCCAAGGAATCGCCTTTGAACATGCCTGAAAGCCCCTTCTATGCCAAGGCCATGCGCGGTGCCTCCCGGCTGGTCGGCCACTGGCTGCTGCTGGGCCAGGCCGACCCCGACCGCCTGGCCATGATCCTCGCCGATACTGCCCGCGTCGCCAAGCTCGGCGAACCCGAGGAGACGCCTAGTGGCGCGACTCTGGGCGCCTGGAGCGGCGATGCCACACCGCCGCTGTGGGCCGCCCGGGCGGCGACCTTCCTGCTGCTGCAGATGCCGGCCAAGCCGGTACCCCGCGATGAGCTGGAAGCCTGCGCCTGGGCCTACTGCTGGCTTAGGCTGCGCCATTTCGAGGCCCTCGCCGATGCCCAGGCCGCACTCCCGGCACACCTCGCGGAACCTCTCGCCGACGCACTGCCGGCGGCCTGGCACGATCATCAGCAGCTGCGCCTGATATGATTCGATCTTTGCCCAAGGAGCCCGCATGGATGTGCCACTGAGCTGGCAGCTGGCCAAACTCCTGCTGTCGATCGGCCTGGTGCTGGGCCTCTCCTCGATTGCCGTGCGCGTCAGCGCCCGCGTCGCCGGCCTGCTGGCCGGCTATCCGCTGGGCACGTCCATCGCCCTGCTGTTCATTGGGCTGGAGATCTCGCCCGAGTTCGCCGCCCAGAGCGCGGTGCACACCCTGGCCGGGTTCACCGCCACCCTGGCGCTCGGCGCCGGCTACCTGGCCGGCGGTCGCCGCGATGGCCTGGGCGGCATCCTGCGCGGCTGCCTCGGCGGCTTCAGCGCCTGGCTGGCCGTCAGCCTGGTGCTCACCCAGCTCGATTTCACCCGGGTCACGGGCACCCTGACCACCCTGGCGGCGATCGTGATGGTGACCTGGCTCTACCGGCGGATCCCGGACAGTCGCACGCCGCCGCCGGGGCGCTTCTCGTGGGCGGTGATGGCGCTGCGGGCAGCGCTGGCTGCGCTGATCATCGTGGTGATTACCAGCCTCGCACATTGGGTACCGGCCGCCTGGGCCGGGGTCATGGCGGCCTTTCCGGTGACCCTGTTCCCGTTCCTGATCATGCTGCATTTGTCCCACGGAGCGGCACCGGTAGCGACGGTGATCAAGCACTTCCCTGCGGGCCTCGGATCGCTGCTCAGCTATACGCTGTGCGTATCGCTGACCTACGCCACCCTGGGGCTAGCCTGGGGGACGCTGATCGGCTTTGTGATGGCCACGCTGTGGCTGCTGGGCTGGTCGCAGTGGCTGACTTGGCGTCGCACGCAGCGGCTGAGCCGGGAGGCTCGCGCATGACCCCAGCCATCAAGGCGCTGGAGCGCGCCAGGATCGCCTACCAGCTGCTGGAGTATCCTCACGATCCGCGCGCGCAGGCCTACGGCCTGGAGGCAGCCGAGGCGCTCGGCCTGGCCCCGCAGAGCGTGTTCAAGACATTGCTGGCGAAGCTCGACGACGGTCGTCTGGTGGTCGCCATGGTGCCGGTCAGCGCCCAGCTCGACTTCAAGGCGCTGGCGCGGGCCGCCGGCGCGCGCAAAGCCAGCATGGCCGAGCCCAGCGACGCCGAGCGCGCCACCGGCTATGTGCTCGGCGGCATCAGCCCGCTGGGGCAGAAGAAGCGCCTGGCGACCTATATCGACGCCAGCGCCGCGGGCCGCGACCCGCTGTACGTCAGCGGTGGGCGCCGCGGCCTGGAGATTGCCCTGGCCAGCGCCGACCTGATCGCATTGACCGGCGCCAAACTCACCCCGCTGGCGCGCTAATCGAGCCGAACGCCAGGCTATGCTGTCTCAATATCACGCCCTAGCTCCGGGAGCCCCAAGGTGATTCGCTACAATCTCTGGCTGGACCCCGACAACACCGCCCAGCACCGTGCGGTGGAAGCCGACCTGGAGCGCTACTTCATGGAGCGCTTCGCCGACTACCCGCACATCCGCTTGTTCGGGGCCGATCCCTACGATTATGATGCCCCGTTCAATCGTCTCTACGACGTGCTGATGGCCCGCGCTGCCGAATACTGCGAGCGCCAGTGGCGCTACGTGGCGACCCCGGTGCAGCTCAACCAGGCGTTCTTTCGCGCCGTGGGCCGCTCCAACAAATTCCTGCGAGATCCCGACGATGGTGCTCCACCCCGACACGATGCCTGATGAACGCCAGCTGACGACCATCACCCAGCAGCTGGGTCGCATGCCGCGTGGTATCCAGGCCCTTGCGGCCACCGACGTCGAGGGCACGCCGCTGGTGCTGAGGATGGCGTCGATCATCGACGGCAAGCCCTTCCCAACCCTCTACTGGCTCAGTTCCGAGCGCCTCAAGGTCGAGATTTCGCATATCGAGGCCGCCGGGGTGATCAAGTCGCTGGAGGCGCGCCTGCAGGAGGATCCGGCGTTTCTCGCCGCCTACCACGACAGCCATCGTGACTACGTCACCCAGCGCTGGCAGCACATGCCCAGCGAGCAGCAAGCCGAGGCCGAGCGCCGCGGCTATGCGGCGCTGCTCCGCGAGCGCGGCATCGGCGGTATCGCCAACTGGGATCAGGTGCGCTGCCTGCACACCCAGTACGCACACCATCTGTGTGGACACAACGCGATAGGCCAGTGGCTGGACGCCGAATATGGCGTCGCCGACTGCCTGCCCTGAGCCCACGACGATGCTAGGATAGAGGGCCATTCAAGGAGGGCGTCATGGCCAATATCTGTGTCTATCTCGGCTCACGCGAGGGTCGCGAGCCAGCTTTTCGCGCTGCTACCGAGGCCCTGGGCGCCGAAATCGCCCGGCGCGGTCACCGCCTGGTCTACGGCGGGGCGCGCATCGGCCTGATGGGAGCACTGGCGGACGCCGCCATGGCCCAAGGCGGGGAAGTAATCGGCGTAATGCCGCACCATCTGGTCGAGCGGGAGCAGGCCCACCACGGCCTCACCGAACTGATTCGCGTGGCCAACATGCACGAACGCAAGGCCAGCATGGCGGCACGCGCCGACGCCTTCATCGCCCTGCCCGGCGGCATCGGCACCCTGGAAGAGCTGTTCGAGGCCTGGACCTGGCAATATCTCGGCCTGCACGACAAACCCATTGGCGTACTCGACACTCAGGGCTTTTACGCACCGCTACTGGGCTTTCTCGACAGCACCGTGGCCCACGGCTTTCTCAATCCAGAGACGCGCGCCAAGCTGCTCTCGGCCGAGACCCCCGCCGCGCTGCTGGACCATCTGGACAGCCACCTGGCCGGCTGATCTAGCTGCCACGCCGTCGATGCGCGGCGCGGGCATCCACCAGCGCCCGGGTGCGGGCGTAGGTGAGCTGCAGCAGCCGCGCATCTTCCCCGGCACGGTGGCGCTGAATACCACGTTCGCGGATCAGGGTTTCCTTGGTGACCTGCCACAGCGCCAGCTGCTCGTCGCACAGCAGCCGACGCAGCGCCTCGAGACGAAAGCGCGGCAGCATCCCGGCATGGTGGAACAGCAGCGATAGCCAGGTGTTGTCGTAGCCCCAGCTGTCGCTGTAGGCCACGCCCTCTTCGGCCAGCTCGTCATTGAGCCAGCGTGCCACCTCGATTACCGGATGCCCCTCCCGATTCAGCCGATTGCGCGAGATGCCATGCAGCAGCTCGGCCTTGGGGTCCCAGTGGGTCCATTCATCCAACGGCTGGATCAGAAACGCGCAGCTTGAGCCGTCTGCCCGCGCCAGGCCTACCTCGATCGGGTAGCTGCCGCGTCCGAACCCGGACGCTTCGATATCCAGCAGGGTAGGCAAGGCCACGTGGTAGGCATCCTCTGAAAAAGGCATAGGCCCGATCGAGCGCTCGATCAGGCCTATAGGGTAAGGGCTAAGCGCACTGCGGTCACTAGTGGCGTGTGGCCGCCTCGGGTATCTCGATGCCGGCATGCTGGTCGGCCAGGCGCTGCCAGTACTCGGCGCGCTGACAGTCGACCGCCAACCCCAACTGCCCATGGCGATAGGCGTCAGCCAAGCGTGCCGCCGCCAGCGCATGACCGGCTTCCCCGGCACGGGCGTACCAGGTCACCGCGTGGTCGTCACGCCGCGGATACTGGGCGCAGCCGTGCTCGTAGATCGCGCCAGCCTGGTACTGGGCGCGCTCATCGCCGCTGTGCGCGGCCTGCAATACATAACGCGCCCCCTTGGCCTTGTCCTGGGGGCTGGCACCGCGATGAAACAGCATGTGGCCGTACACCGACAGCGCCGCGGTATGGCCGGCATCGGCACAGCGCTGGAAGAGATGCATGGTCAGACGCTGAGTGCGCGGCGAGCGCGGCAGCCAACGGGTATGAAACAGCTGCTCCGCCAGGCGATACTCAAGACGGGTGAACAGTGAAGATGCCTGCGGCATGGCAAACAACCTTGATCCTGTAAACGGTGCGATGATCCTGCCGGCACTACCCTGTACCTGATCATGGCGCGCTTGACGACTGGCTCTTCGGGCTCCGCCGGGCCAACGGGACGCAAGCATACGCCCCCTGCACAGGCGACTCAACCCCGGAGATTTGCCGCTTTGGTAGCCCCCCGCTACCATGCCTTTGGCACCTGTTCCGTTCTTTCCCCGACCCGGAGTGACGAATGCAGATTCGACCCCTTGGCGACACCGGTATCGACGTCAGTCGGCTATGCCTCGGCACCATGACCTTTGGCGAGCAGAACAGCGAGGCCGAGGCCCATGAGCAGCTCGACCGCGCCGTGGCGTTCGGCATCAACTTCATCGACACCGCCGAGATGTACCCGGTGCCGCCCAAGGCCGACACCCAGGGCCGCACCGAGGCCTATATCGGCAGTTGGCTCAAGCGCCGCAGCGCCCGCGACGACGTGATCATCGCCACCAAGGCGGCGGGGCCCGGCCTCGAGCATATCCGCGGCGGTCCGCGCATGTCCCGCTCACATATTCACAAGGCCATCGACGCCAGCCTGTCCCGGCTGCAGACCGACTACATCGACCTCTACCAGCTGCACTGGCCGGATCGCAGTACCAACTATTTTGGCCGCCTCGGCTATGAGCACGACGAGGATGAGGATGCCATCCCCCTGGAAGAGACCCTGGCCGCCCTCAAGGAACTGGTCGATGCCGGCAAGGTGCGTGCCATTGGCCTGTCCAACGAGACGCCGTGGGGCGTGATGCGCTGCCTGCGGCTGGCCGAGACGCTCGGCGTGCCCCGCGTTGCCAGCGTGCAGAACCCCTACAACCTGCTGAATCGCAGCTTCGAAGTCGGCCTGGCCGAGATCGCCCACCGCGAGGGTGTCGGCCTGCTGGCCTACTCACCGCTGGGCTTCGGCGTGCTGTCGGGCAAGTACCTCGACGGTGCACGCCCACCCAAGGCGCGCCTCACGCTCTATGAGCGTTTCAAGCGCTACACCTCAGAGGTGGCAGAGGAGGCCACGCGCGCCTATGTGCAGATTGCCCGCGACAGCGGCCTGGATCCCGCCCAGATGGCCCTGGCCTACGTTAACTCGCGCCCATTCCTGACCAGCAATATCATCGGCGCCACCAGTATGGAGCAGCTCGAGTCGAATCTGGCCAGCGAGTCGCTGAGGCTCGACCAGGAGGTGATCGAGGCCATCGAGGCGGTTCATCGTCGCCTGCCCAACCCCTGCCCCTGACAGGTGAGGCGCGGCCTATCATCGCGATAGCCGCGCCCGTCCAGCGGGCTTGATATACTGGCGGCAACATTTCAGGTCACTAGGAGCGCCCCATGCTGAGCGTGATATCCCCCGCCAAGACACTCGATTTCGAGACCTCCCCCTCGACCACCACCCACAGCCTGCCGGACTATCTTGACCACAGCCAGCAGTTGATCGATATCCTGCGCGACTATTCACCACAGCAGCTCTCCGAGCTGATGGGCATCAGCGACAAGCTGGCCGGCCTCAATGCCGCCCGCTTCGCCGAGTGGCAGCCGCCGTTCGACCTCGACAACGCCAAGCAGGCCGCACAGGCCTTCCAGGGCGATGTGTACGCCGGCCTGGAGGCCGATACCTTCAGCGAGACTGACAACGCCTTTGCCCAGGAGCACCTGCGGATCCTCTCCGGCCTCTACGGGCTGCTCAAGCCGCTCGATCTGATCCAGCCCTATCGTCTGGAGATGGGCACCCGTCTGCCCAACAACGCCGGCAAGGACCTGTATGCGTTCTGGAAGCCGATCCTGACCCGTGAACTTGACCAGGCCATCTCCCGCAGCGGCAGCAAGGTGCTGGTCAACCTGGCCTCCAACGAGTATTTCAAGGCCATCGACGCCAAGGCACTCGATGCCGAGGTCATCACCCCGGTATTCAAGGATGCCAAGAACGGCCAGTACAAGATCATCAGCTTCTACGCCAAGAAGGCCCGCGGCCTGATGAGCGCCTGGATTATTCGCCAGCGTCTCAACCACGCCGCCGACCTCAAGGAGTTCGATGTCGCCGGCTATCGCTATCACCCGGCGATGTCGGAGGGCGGCACCCTGGTCTTCACCCGCGAGGAGGGCGCTAGCTGAAAGCCAACGGGCGCACCGCGCGTTCGCGAAGGAAGCGGCGGTGAATGTCCTTGAAGCGCTCATCGTCGCAGCGCTTCAGCCACTCATAGGCGACCATGTCGGCACTCACAGCCACCGCTCCCGCCTGAACGGCGCGCTGCCTGGCCAGTCGCGCCTCGTCACGACGGCGGCTGACCGTGCCCTCATCCAGCCAGAACACCGCATAGCCCGCTTCGCGCAGCCCCAGTGCCGTCTGCAGAACGCAGATATGCGCCTCGGCCCCGCACAGCACGATCTGACGCCGTCCGCTGGCCGCAAGCGCCGCGGCCAGGGGCGCTTCGTCGAGTGCGCCGAAGTGTGACTTCTGCCAGCAGCGCGCATGTGGCAAGGCCTCCAGCAATCGCGGGTCGCTATGCCCCAGGCCTGCCGGATACTGCTCGGTCAGCCATACCGGCACCTCCAGTTGAGTGGCCAGTCGCCCCAGCCACACCGCCTCAGTCACCGCCTGCTCACCGCCATCGATCACCGGCAGCAGCCGCGCCTGCAGATCGACCACCATCACCAGGCTATCCTCCAGCACCATGCGCATTGCGCGTCCTCATCTTCGACCTGCGGGCATTCAGCATAGCCCCGCAACAGGGTATTCTTGAAGCCTACCGATGACCGATGAAGAGACCTCGTACGATGCGCAATCTGTTTGTGATGCTGCTGGTGGGCATGATGGGCTTCGGCCTTGCTATTGAGTATGCCGAGGCGCGCCGCATGGGCGGCGGTGGCAATATCGGCAGTTTCTCTCGTTCTGCCGATCGCCCAGCGTCGACGCCAGCCCAGGCCGGGCAGCCCGCCAATGCCACACAGGCAGGCGCGCGTGCAGGAGGCATGGGCGGGATGATGGGTGGCCTGCTGGCCGGCGGGCTGCTCGCAGCGCTGTTCTTCGGCGGCGCCTTCGACGAGCTACGGCTGATGGATATCCTGCTGATGGCGGGGCTCGGTTTCCTGCTGTTCCGGCTCCTGGCGCGTCGTCGGCTGGCCGCGGCGGGTGACGAGCGGCCTGCCCTGCGCCGCGAGACGAATGCCCAAGCGTTTCAGGCAGCCCCTGGCGTCATGGCCTGCAGCGGCTCAGCCCTCGGTAGCCTGCCATCCTGGTTCGACAAGGAACGCTTCCTCGGCGGTGCCAAGGAGCACTTCATGACCCTGCAGCGAGCCTGGGACAATAACGACCTGAGCGGCATCCAGGAGTATGTGACACCGGAGCTCTATAATCTGCTACGTGAAGAACGCGCGCAGCACCCGGCTAACAACCGTACCGAGATCATTCGCCTGTTCGCCGAGCTTGGTGACGTCAGCGAGGTTGGCAAACAAGCCGAGGCCACGGTGATCTTTCACGGTATTCTCGACGAGAACGGTACCCAGACCGAATTCAACGAGACCTGGCACCTGACGCGCGACCTGCGCGATGGCGCCCCTTGGTACCTGCAGGGCATTGAGCAAAACGCCGGCCACTGAATGCCAGCGTATTAGTCACGACAAAGGCCAGGCAGTGCCTGGCCTTTGTGATGATTCTATTGCGTAAAACTACGCACTTAGTTTTGAGCCTCTTCGGCGCTGTCTTGAATATCCTCGCCCAGCTCCTCCATGCCTTCCCCGGCATCTTCCATGGCGTCGTCGATATTTTCACCCGCTTCCTCTGCCGGACCTTGATCGTCGCAAGCCGCTACTCCACCAAGGACCATGACCATCAACACCGCCAGCCCAACTTTCCGCAACATCGTCATATTCATCCTTGTCTCCTCCTGAGAGCATCGGTTATGCCTTGATCTTCATTACGCTATCCAGGCAGCCAATTATTGCGCAAGTCACTGACACTAGCAAAATACCCCGCCTAGCATCCAGCCCACCGAAGAACCCACTGAATAAAGAGAGCCAACCTTATACTACGAAGCCCCGATCTCTCTCGAGAACGGGGCGTCTGGACATGAAAAAACCCCAGCCTCTTTCGAAGCTGGGGTTTCGGTATAGGTGCCTGACGACCGGGGCGGCCTCCCGCTACTCTACTTGGGAGACC
>NZ_JARWAM010000024.1:0-28565 GCF_031451695.1 Franzmannia qiaohouensis | reverse complement strand
GCACGGGGCGCGCGGATAGAAACGTCAACGCCCACGGCACGCACGCACAGTATAAGGCGTCGCGTCCCGCACGGGGCGCGCGGATAGAAACTGGACCTGCACGACCGATACGGCCGCAGCATCGCGGTCGCGTCCCGCACGGGGCGCGCGGATAGAAACCATGGCGCGTTGCCGGCTCGCATCCTTGCCCTTGTCGCGTCCCGCACGGGGCGCGCGGATAGAAACCTCCTGGGGGTGAATTGCAGGTCGTAGCCGAGCAGTCGCGTCCCGCACGGGGCGCGCGGATAGAAACTTGGATGCGCAGCACGATCTCGCCGCGCTCTTTCATGTCGCGTCCCGCACGGGGCGCGCGGATAGAAACTACGTCTACCGGGGCCAAGTGACGCCGCTACCGTGTCGCGTCCCGCACGGGGCGCGCGGATAGAAACATCTCCACGGCGCTGGCCGTCACGCGCTACGCTGGTCGCGTCCCGCACGGGGCGCGCGGATAGAAACTTTTGCGGGTCCGCCGGATCGCAGTACCGGCTTAGTCGCGTCCCGCACGGGGCGCGCGGATAGAAACTCCAGCTTGGCGGGCGACTTCAACTGGGCTGGCTCGTCGCGTCCCGCACGGGGCGCGCGGATAGAAACAAGTAACCGGGAGATCGACTGATGCCCTTTTATCGTCGCGTCCCGCACGGGGCGCGCGGATAGAAACCTCATGCCATCGGGCACTCCCCCGTGGACGATGGGTCGCGTCCCGCACGGGGCGCGCGGATAGAAACGTCAACGCCCACGGCACGCACGCACAGTATAAGGCGTCGCGTCCCGCACGGGGCGCGCGGATAGAAACAGCCCTTCCAGTGCCCCAGTCTCGATGTGCTGCAGGTCGCGTCCCGCACGGGGCGCGCGGATAGAAACCCCGCCTCTGAATAGAACTCTCGCACGAAGTCCTGGTCGCGTCCCGCACGGGGCGCGCGGATAGAAACGCCTCGCCCTCGTGCGACTGAAAGACGCGCAGGGCGTCGCGTCCCGCACGGGGCGCGCGGATAGAAACAGCGCCAGCTGCTCGGAGAGGTAGCCCATCAGGCCGTCGCGTCCCGCACGGGGCGCGCGGATAGAAACTCGTCAGTCAGGTTATTGACATCAGCGAACTCGTGTCGCGTCCCGCACGGGGCGCGCGGATAGAAACTTTATGGAGAATACGCACCACCAGTAATAGAGGAATGTCGCGTCCCGCATGGGCGCGCGGATAGAAACTATGAGTTCTACGACCGTGACTAGGTCGGCGAGGTGATCGCGTCCCGACCGAGCCGTGTGGAAACAAGTAATCAGGCTAGCTTATTGGGCTGTGTTAATGGGGCATCGGAGCCGCTCACCAAATGATGAACTGGGCCTTCATGGCGTCGCGGCTGGCCTTGCTATCCCAGTGTGCGATGGCGATCAGGGTGTCAGGGTAACTGATGCCACCCCCTTCAGTAGTGATATCTGCAGGAGATTATCGTGATGGAACCACCATCCACTACATATACCAAGCGGTTTGTCTCATCGATGCGCCGCGACCAGAATCCCGCCAAGTTCTCCTTAAGTGGCTCTGGCTTACCGATGCCTTCGAGCGGAGAGCGCTGTACATCAGCGATTAACTTATTGATGCGCTTTAGCGTCTTTTTATCCTGACGTTGCCAATAGAGATAGTCATCCCATGACGCCGAAGTCCAGCACAGCAGCCGGCTAGTCGTCTGCATCTAACAGCTCACGCTCGGTTGCCTTTCCAGCCCTGTATTGCGCAATCGACTCATTCAAGTGCTGAGCATTGGCGGGTGAGCGAAGCAGATGCACCGTCTCCATAAGACTGTTGTAATGCTCGAGAGACATTACCACGGCGTCCTCGGCATCACGGCGCGTAATGACCGTGGTATCGGCATCGTTCACCACGCCGTCGAGTACTGCTTTAAGGCCATTGCGAGCCTCTGTGAAAGAGATAATTTTCACGGAGCACCTCCTGTACGTTTCACTGTACAAGTCTAGCTTGGCTGGTATGACATGTACAATACTAAGGACATGTCGTCTTGCCACGATTGAGACCTCACCGTGCCGGGCCTCCCGCCGGCATCACCACCCACTCGGGCTCCTCGAATTCGCCGATCAGGCGGATCTCGCAGCAGGGCGCTGCGGAGCGGATGATCGCCTTTATCTCCTGGTTGGGCTGGGCTTCCATGGCGTCGCGGCTGGCCTTGCTGTCCCAGTGGGCAATGGCGATCAGGGTGTTGGGGTCGTCGATCTTGCGGTGCAGCTCGGTGCCGCGGGCCCCCGGCGCCTGCTGGATGAGCTGGCTGGCGCGGACCCAGGCGTCGGCGTAGTCCTCGGCCCGGTAGCCGTCGCGGATATGCACTTCGAAGATATATTTCATGGCGTTGCTCCTTGCTGCTGTTTGCCGCTGCGGGATGCTGGCTCAGTGTATCCCGCCCGTCATCCTTATCCAGCCGCTAGGCTGATAGGCTATAGGAAACAGCGGCACTGAACCGCTGCCGATGAGGAGGAGTGAGTATGTCCGATACCCCCTATGACCAAGCCCTGGCCGCCATCGATGCGCTGCACGCTGAGGACCCGCGGCGCGTGGAGGTGGCGGGCGAGTCGCTGCCCCAGGAGCTGTTCTATGCGCGGCGCATGAGCGCCTGGCTGGAGACGCTGGCCGATGCGCCCAGCGAGCCGCTGCAGCTGGCGGTGCGTGCCCAGCACCTGCAGCGCTGGCAGGTGCCACGTGAGGACTATCCCGAGGGGCGGGTGGGCTACCTGACCTGGCGTCGCGACCAGGGCAAGCGCGCTGGCGAGACCACCGCAGCGCTGATGGAGGAGGCGGGCTACTCGGCAGATGATGCGGCCCGGGCGGCGAGCCTGATCCGCAAGCAGGGCCTGGGGCGCGACCCGGAGACCCAGGCGCTGGAGGATTGCGCCTGCCTGGTGTTCCTGGAGAACTACTTCGGCGACTTTTCGCGCCAGGTGGAGCACGACCATCTGATCCGCATCGTGCAGAAGACTTGGAAGAAGATGTCGCCGGAGGCGCACGCACTGGCTCTGGCGCTGCCGATGAGCGAGCAGGCGCGGTCGCTGGTGGAGGAGGCGCTGGCCGGTTGAGTGCCGTAGCTACTGACTTGACAGCAAGGCGATGGGCGCCTAATTTCAATTGCAAATGATAATTTTTGTCATTTGTATGAGCTGTCAAGGAGGCCGCGATGACATACAACGCCAATACCCCTCGCAAGGGGCCTACTCCGTCGCTACAGGTCTGCGATGCCACCTCGGGCTCGGTACGCTTGGCCTGGCAGCGTCCGTGCCGGGCGGACCTGCTCTCTGAGGAGCAGCAGGTGCTGCTAGCGCTGCAGCGCGAGGAGGCGGCACATGATCTGGTCCGCCGCCGGTTCCTGTTGACCACCGAGCAGTATCTCAAGGGCGAGCTTAGCGAGCAGAGCGCTCCGCTTGGCTAGGTGAGAGTGACGCTTAGCGTCTGCTCGGCCTCGCAGGGGTAGCCGTGGCGAAAATGCAGCGCGCGCTCGTCGAGGGCCATCACCACCGCGAACAGGGTCTCCATGCGCTCGGCTTCGGGCAAGCCGGGGTCGGTGTGCTTGCAGATCGACATGGGCGCGTTGTGGTGGTCGCTAAGCAGGTCGAACAGCGCGCTCACGCTGGCTTCGGGCGGCGGGGCGAGCAGTTCGTCGAGGCGGCGCAGGCGCACGTGGGAGTCGGGCTTGGGGAAGTCGGCGACGCAGGCGGTGGCGGCCTCGGCATAGAGGTGGTTGGTGTGGGTGACGCGCCCTGCGTTGGGTTCGAGCACGCCGGGTGGCCCGGGCTGGACCTCGAAGCCGGCGGCCTGGCCGTCGGCGCTGGCGACCAGGAAGTGCGCCGGCGAGGCGACGCGGTCCTCCTCGACGATGCGTCGGGCCGCGGCGAAGCCGTCGCTTTCGAGAATCTTGCGCAGCGCCACATGGATCGGCAAGCCGTCGCCGCAGGTCTGCGAGCGGATGGCGTTGAGGCACACGCCGAGGCCGTGGGCATTGAAGCCGATCTTGGCGACCATGCCGGCTTCGCCGACGCTGACCAGCGGCGGGGCGTCATCGCCCTCGATCTGCAGCACCACCACGTTGTCGAGCTGGTCGGCGCGCCAGTCCCAGTTCTGCGCCAGCCACTGGCGGCCCTGCTGGAAGAGCGAGAAAGCGGAGCAGCCGCCGCTGGCCTGAGTCAGCGAGATCTCGCTGCGGCAGTTGAGGGTGAGAATGTCGTCGCGACTCAGGTCGGCGCCCTCGGCGATGCCGGCGAGCTCCTCCAGTATCGCCGGAAAGCCACGTTCGATGGCGGGCACGAAGCGCTGCGCGACTTGCCGGGCGGCGGCCCAGTCGAGCCCCACGAAGTCCTGGAACAGTTGGTCATAGACCGCAATGCTTCGCCGAATCTGCGCGGCGTGGCGCTGGCCGTGGGCCATGCCGATGGCGTGGCGGCTGCCGTGCAGGTGGGTCACGTCGAGCATGCGGGGCGCTCCTTGGTAGGGGAATTCCCCCAAGCCTACCGTGTACAGCGTTGAAGTGCAGCGGGCAGTCTGTGCGGCAGGTAAAAATCAGCGGCTTTTCAATAGGCTAGTAGCGTTCAAACGGTCGCTTGCGTTAACGCCGTAGCCCTTGTGTTTTTGCGTAAACACTTCCAGAGTTATGAAGGTACTAATTTAACTGGCAACAGCGAGAACAACCATGAAGAAAGCTCTGTTAGCGATGGCGGTGGCCGCGTCCTCCGTCACGCTCATCGGTGCGGCGCAGGCCGACGAAGTGAAGATCGGGTTCCTGGGCGGGTTCACCGGCCCCATCGAGAGCCTGACCCCGCCAATTTTCGACGGTGCTCAGCTGGCGGTCCAGCACGTCAACGAGCAGGGTGGCATTCTGGGTGGCCAGACGCTGGTGATGCCGAATGCCGATACCACCTGCGCCGATGCCTCGGCGGCGTCTAACGCCGCGGATCGCATGGTCAACACCGAAAACGTCACCGCCATCGTTGGTGCGCTATGTACCGGCGCTACCGTGGCAGCGGCCAACAACGCGGGCATCCCCGGCGGCGTGGTGATGGTCTCGCCGGCCTCCACTGCCCCGGCAGTGACTGACCTGGACGACAACGACCTGGTGTTCCGCACCGTGCCGTCGGACGCCTTCCAGGGCGAGATGCTGGCCAAGCTGCTGATCAGCAAGGGCATCACCGATGCCGCGGTGACCTATGTCAACAACGACTACGGCCAGGGGCTTGCGGACGCCTTCAACTCGACCTTCGAGGCCGAGGGGGGCATGGTCTCGGCCAACGAGGCCCATGAAGACGGCCGCGCCGACTACCGCTCGGAGCTGGGCTCGCTCTCCTCCGGCGGCAGCGAGACGCTGGTTGTACTGGCCTATGCCGATGGCTCGGGCCAGACCATCCTGCGCCAGGCCTACGAGAGCGGCATGTTCACCCAGTACGTGGGCGCCGACGGCATGGTCGGCGACAGCCTGGTCGAGGCGATTGGCGCCGACGTGCTCGAGGGCATGATCGCCACCCGTCCGGGCAGCCCCGACACCCCGGGAACCGAGACCTTCGAGGCGCTCGCCGCCGAGGCTGACATCGACCCCAGCGCGGTGTTCGCCGCCCAGGCCTACGACGCCGCCTTCCTGCTGGCCCTGGCCATCGAGCAGAACGGCAGCGCCGAACGCGAGGGCCTCTCCGAGGCGCTGCGCAGCGTCTCCTCGGCTCCCGGTGAGCAGATCCTGCCCGGCGAGTGGGAGAAGGCCGTGGAGCTGATCGCCGCCGGTGAAGAGATCGACTACGAGGGCGCCTCCGGCAGCCACGAGTTCGACGAGAACGGCGACGTGCCCGGTGTGGTGATCGAGATGGTGGTCGAGGATGGCCGCTTCGTCAGCCAGGGCTTCCTCGAGGCCGACGAGCTGTAAAACGCCGCTGCTAGCGGTAGCTGAACGTGAAACGCCCCGGCCTGTGCCGGGGCGTTTCACGTTCGGCTTTGCACGAAAACTGGCTGCGCTCGGCCATGCGGCGTTAAAAACCGGCTCAAAATGCTCATTTACACACCCGTAAACTCCGCTTTTTCGCCGATTTTTGCCTTGCCTGACCTTCGCTCGCCGACTTTTCGTACATAGCCGGTCTCTATACGTTGTCAGCCCTCACTGATGGTGAGGCACTTTCTCCGGCATCAGGCCGCGTGGCGCGTAGCGCAGCACCAGCGAGATCAGCAGGCCGATCACGAACACCCGCGCCTGTAGCGCCCGACTCGATATGTTCGACGGCGGCTCCCAGCCAAACCAGCCCTCACCGATATACACGGCAATGTTCATCAGGAACAGCGCCAGCGGCTCGGACATGATCCAGATGATGTAGACCAGCACGGCGCCGAAGATGGTGCCGAGGTTGTTGCCCGGGCCACCGAGGATCACCATCACCAGCACCAGGAAGGTGTGGTTGAGCGGCAGGTAGCCCTGGGGGTCGAAGATGCTGTTGAAGTTGGTCAGCGCCGCACCGCCGATGCCCATCAGGATGCAGCCGAAGACGAAGATCTCCAGGCGGCGCTTGTTGATGTCCTTGCCCATTGCGGCGCTGGAGACTTCGTTGTCGCGGATGGCGCGGATCATCCGCCCCCAGGGGGCGTGATAGGCGCGGTGCAGCAGGAAGAAGATACCGGCGATGACCACCGCGGTGAGCGACAGGTAGATCGCCCGGGCCAGCACGAAGCCCAACTCGCTGGGCCCCGGCGTGGGCCAAGGCAGCGGCGAGACGGTGGCGGTGCCGCGAGTCAGCCAGTCGGAATTCTTGAGGAACGCCTTGATGATCTCGGCGATGCCCAGCGTGGCGATGGCCAGGTAGTCGCTGCGCAGCCCCAGGCAGATATGCCCGATGAAGTAGCCGATGAAGCCGGCCAGGGCGCCGCCGGCGATCCAGCCGATCCACGATGGCAGCCCCAGGCCACCGATGAAGCCGGCCTGGGAGCGAATCTCGCCGGTCACCTCGCGCAGCAGGCTGATCACCACCAGATAGAGCACCACCGCCAGCACCACGGCGATCACGGTACGCAGCTTCTTGGGCACGCCGAGGCGGTCGAGCTTGGTGGCGCCCCACACCAGCAGCACGGCGCCGACCAGGTAGAGCAGCACGCGACCCAGCTCGCCGGGCAGTTGGCTGTCCCAGAAGGCGTCATTGACCGGGATGCCGAAGAACATGGCGCAGAAGCCGCCCAGGGCCACAAAGCCCATGACCCCGGCGTTGAACTGGCCGGCATAGCCCCACTGGATGGTCAGGCCCAGGGCGATGATCGCGTAGCAGGCGGCCTCGACCAGCATGCGCGTGCTGTAGGCCGCGCCCATTACCGCATAGACGCCGAGGATGGCGACCAGCAGGGCACCGAACAGCAGCAGTTCGCGCAGCGGCAGGCGGCGGGCAGGGCGTTCGCTTGTGTTGGGCGTCGTCATCAGATCACCTTCCCTTTGAACAGGCCGGTGGGGCGCCACACCAGGATCGCCACCAGGATGAAGAAGGGCACCACGATCTTGTACTCGGTGCCGACGAAGGCCAGGTTATTGGGCAGCGCCAGCCACTCGGGCAGGCGCTCCTGGAAGGGCCGCAGCAGTACCGCCCAGTTGAATACCGCCAGGGTCTCGGCGAAGCCGACCACGAAGCCGCCGGCAATCGCGCCGTAGGGGTGGCCGACCCCGCCGACGATGGCCGCGGCGAAGATCGGCAGCAGCAGGAAGAAACTGAGGTCGGGCTTGAAGGTCACGTCCATCGACAGCAGGGTGCCGGCCACCGCGGCCAGGCTGCCGGCGATGATCCAGGTCACCGAGACGATATGGTTGGTGTTGATGCCCGAGGCGCGGGCCAGGTCGGGATTGTCGGACATGGCGCGCATCGCCTTGCCGGTGCGGGTTTTGCTGAGGAACAGGTGCAGCCCGACCACCGCGGCCACCACCAGGATGAACAGGATCACCTGGGGCTCGGTGACGATGATCGGGCGTGTTACCGCCTCGAACGGCAGCTCGAGGCGGTAGATCTCCTTGCGTTCGGCGACGTACATGTTCTGCGGGCTGGTGCCGGCGAACAGGCGCAGCAGGCCCTGCAGCATCAGCGTCACGCCCAGCGAGCCGATGACGATGACGATCGGCTTGACGCCGTGGGCGCGCAGCGGCTTGTAGAACGCCTTGTCGATGCCCACCGCGATGGCCGCCGTCACTACCATGGCGATGGGCAGCATGACGATGGCGGTGGGCAGGCCCACCACGCTGCCCGCCCCGGGGAAGGCCAGGCTCAGCAGCAGCACCACGAAGGCGCCCAGCGTCATCATGTCGGCGTGGGCGAAGTGGGCGAAGCGCATGATGCTGAACACCAGCGTCACGCCGATCGCCCCCATGGCGTAGATCGAGCCGGTCACGCTGCCGGCCACCACCACGTTGTTGATGAAAAACACCAGTTCGTTCAAAGCGACATCTCCTGCGTTGGCACGCTGGCCACTGTTCTTGTGTCGGTCTTGTCGTCGCGGCGATCAGCCGCCCAGGAAGCTCTTGGCGACGTCGGGGTCGTTGAGCAGCGCCTCGCCGGTATCGGTAAAGCGGTTCTGCCCGGCGGCCAGCACGAAGCCCTTGTGGGCAATCGCCAGCGCCTGCTTGGCGTGCTGCTCGACCATCAGGATGCCGACCCCGGCGGCGTTGATCTTTTTCACCCGCTCGAAGATCTCGTTCATGAACAGCGGCGATAGCCCGGCGGTGGGCTCGTCGAGCAGCAGCACGCTGGGCTCGACCATCAGCGCGCGGCCCATGGCGACCATCTGGCGCTGGCCGCCGGAGAGTTCGCCAGCGGGCTGGCGGCGCTTCTCCAGCAGCGGCGGGAAGAAGTCGTAGATCTGCTCGAGCATGCGGCTGACGCCTGACGGGCGGATATAGGCGCCCATCTGGAGGTTCTCCTCGACGCTCAAGCTGGGAAAGATGTTGTTCTCCTGGGGCACGAAGCCCATCCCCAGGTGCACCAGCTTGTTGGGCGCGAGGTTGGTGATCGGCTCGCCGCGCAGGCGGATCTCGCCCTGGTTGACCTGCAGCAGGCCGAAGATCGCCTTGAGCATGGTCGACTTGCCGGCGCCGTTGGGGCCGACGATGACGCCGATCTCATCGGCCTCGATGCTCATGTCGACGCCGTTGAGGATGTTCATGCCGCCGTAGCCGCCGTGAACGTCCCGTGCTTCGAGTAGGGGCATGGTGGGTTCCCTGGATATTGTTCGTTATGCGGCGGCCTAGGCCGCGCCGGCACCGAAATAGGCTTCGATGACCTCGGGGTTGTTCTGGATCTCCTCGATCGAGCCCTCGACCATCACCCGGCCCTGGGCCAGCACGATCACCGGGTCGCAGAGCCGCGCGATCATGTCCATGTCGTGCTCGATGACCAGGAAGGTGTAGCCCATCTCGCGGTTGAGGCGCTCGATGTTGGTGATCAGCTCGCCGAGCAGGGTGCGGTTGACCCCCGCGGCGATCTCGTCGAGCAGCACTACCCGGGCGTCGGTCATCATCGTGCGGCCCAGCTCGAGGAGCTTCTTCTGGCCGCCGGAGAGGTTGCCGGCCAGCTCGTTGCGCACGTGGCTGAGGCCGATGAAGTCGATCACCTCCAGCGCGCGCTGGCGCACCTCGGTCTCCTGGGCGCGCACCTGGCCGGGCTTGAACCAGGCCGAGTAGAGCGACTCGCCGAGCTGCTTGGGCGGCACCATCATCAGGTTCTCCAGCGCGGTCAGCTGGGAGAACTCATGGGCGATCTGGAAGGTGCGCAGCAGCCCCTTGTGGAACAGCTGGTTGGCCGGCAGGTTGGTGATGTCCTCGCCGTCGAGCAGCACCTGGCCGCTGTCCAGCGGCAGGGCGCCGGCGATGATGTTGAACAGCGTCGACTTGCCGGCGCCGTTGGGGCCGATCAGCCCGGTGATCGAGCCGCGCTCGACGCTGATCGAGCAGTCGTCGATGACCGTCAGGCCACCGAAGGCCTTGTTAACGTGCTTGACGTCGATGATGGAAGGCATGAAGTGTCCCGCGAAGCGTTGCTGTTGTTATTGGCATGCGGCGCCGGGCGGCCGGCGGCGAAGGCGCCGACGATGACGATAGCACCCAGCGTGGGGATCAGATAGCCGTCGACCTGCGGAATGGTGCGCAGGAACACGAACGACACCGCCGCCGGCGCCACGAAGCGCACCAGGAAGCGCCAGGTCTTGAACCAGCCGTCGCTGGTGCGCAGCTCCTTCATGACCTCGCTCTGGGTCAGCGCCCAGCCGGCGAACAGCGCGATCAGCAGGCCGCCCAGCGGCATGAAGATATTGGTCAGCAGCTCGATGAAGTCGAAGGCGCTACGCCCGAACAGCGTATGGAAGATGGTGCCCTCGGCCCAGACGTTGAAGCTGACCACGGTGAGCAGGCCCATCAGCCAGGCGCCCAGGGTCACCAGGCTCACCGCCTTGGGGCGGGTCAGGTCGAAGCGTTCGACCAGAAACGCCGCTACCGGCTCGATCAGCGAGATCGACGAGCTGATCGCCGCGCCCAGCACCAGGATGAAGAACACCCCGCCGACCAGCGCGCCGAACGGCATCTCGGCGAAGGCCAGCGGCAGGGTCACGAACATCAGGCCGGGGCCCTGGCCGGTCTCGAGGCCGGCGCCGAACACCAGCGAGAAGATCGCCAGGCCGGCGACCATGGCCACCGCGGTGTCGACGAAGGCCACCGCCACCGCGGTGCGTGTCAGCGAGGCCTCGCTGGACATGTAGGCGCCGTAGGCCATGATCGCGCCCATGCCGAGGCTCAGGGTGAAGAACGACTGGCCCATGGCTTGCAGCCAGCCCTCGAGGCTCAGGTCGGCGATATTGAAGGTGAACAGGAAGGTCGCGGCGGCGCCGATGTCGCCGTTGGCGATGCTGTAGAACAGCACCAGTAGCAGGATCGCGAACAGCGCCGGCATGATGATGCGCAGGCCGCTCTCGATGCCCTTGTGGATGCCCATGCCGACGATCAGCGCCGAGGCGATGATGAACAGCGTGTGGTAGAGGGTCAGCAGCCCCGGCGAGGCCAGCAGCGCATCGAAGCCGGCGCCGATGGTCTCTGAGTCGGCGCCGACCAGCGCGCCGGAGAACATCTGGCCGGTGTAGTGGATGGCCCAGCCGGCGATCACCGAATAGAAGCTCAGGATCAGGAACGCCGAGGCAGCGCCCAGCCAGCCGATCGACTCCCAGGCCCGCGAGGTGCCGTGGGTCCTGGTCAGGTGGCGCATGCCCATGATCGGGCTGCGCCGGCTGGTGCGACCGAGCATGGTCTCGGCGATCAGGATCGGGATGCCCACCGCGAAGATGGTCAGGGCGTAGACCAGGATGAAGGCGCCGCCGCCGTTCTCACCGGTCAGGTAGGGGAAGCGCCACAGGTTGCCAAGGCCTACCGCCGAGCCGACCGCGGCCAGCAAGAAGGTGCCCTTGTGCGTCCAGACGTTATGCGTACTCATGTTGTGTGTCCTGAAGCTTGAACATTGGCCTTGTGAGCCATCGTGGCCATGCGCGCGGGATGGCGCGGCATGACAGAATCATGGCGAGCGCGGAGTTTACTCGCCTGAGGCGCGTTCGTTAAGAGGGCGTTGGTCGCCGCGGCATCAGTCGTCGTTGTCGTCCTGATCAGGATCGTCGCTGGGCTGAGGCTCGAAGGCGCGCGCCGCGTCGGGCAGACGCACGGTGTCGCCGAGTACCAGCTTGCCGCACGACTTCATGCGCTCGCCGCTGGCCGGGTCGATCAGCGCCACCACGTCGCCGATACTGGTGCCGTCGACGTAGGCGGCGACCTTGATGCGCACCACCATGCCGTTGAACCGCGCCGAGAGCACGTCACCGGCGCCGGGCTCGACGTAGCGCTCCGGGTGATTGGCGAAATGGTCGGCGACGCTATCGCGCCCCGGGGCGTCCCACTCCACGTGCTTGTGCATCGGCTGGCCTCGCTCTCGAACGTGCGTTTGTCACCCCAAGAGTAGACAGGTTTCTGCGCCACGAAAAAAGCCCACCTTGGTGGTGGGCTTCAACGCTGCGCTTGCAGGCAGGGTGTGGGGCGGCTCAGTCGGCGCCGTTTTCGTCCTCTGGCACTCCCCCCATGTCATCCAGCAGCTGCCGGTAGCTCTCTGACTGCGCGTAGAGCATCTCGGTGGCCTCTTCCTCGCCGAAGAAATGCACCGGCATCAAGATGCGCTCCTCGGTGATCTCGATGAAGCGCTCGTCCTGGGTGGCCGCTTCGAGAGCCTCGGAGAGTCGCTCAACGTGGCTGTCCGGGGTGTTCTTGGGCACTACCACGACGCGGAAGTCGGAGGTGTCGATATCGTAGCCGGCTTCCTGCACGGTGGGCGCATCGGGGAAGGCAAACAGTCGCTCGGCATCCATGCTCAGCAGTACCGGCATCTCACCGCTCTCGGCATAGCCGGAGTGGGTTCCGCCGCTGTAGGCGAAGTCGACGTCACCGGAGAGCACCAGCGGCGCCATGCCGGCGCCACCAGAGGTGGGCACGATGCGGAGATTGAGGCCCTCCTGCTCCATGATGTACTCGATCACCAGGCGGTCCAGGGCGTGCTGGGTGGCGTAGCTGGTGCCGGGATTCTCCCGGGCGTACTCGATCAGGTCCTCCCAGCTGTCGCCGAAGGGGCGGTTCTCGCCGGTGACAATGGCATGCTGCACGGTGGTGATGCTGGCCACGTAGCGGAAATCATCCAGGGAGAATTCGGTATCGTGAGCGTGGGGAGCGAAGGTCAAGGTGCCGTTGGTCCCGGCATAGACGAAGGTGTAGCCCTCATCATCGCTGTTCATCAGGCGGGTTAGCGAGACAGCGCCGCCGGCGCCGGGCTGGTTGACCACATTGACCGGCTGACCGAGGTTCTCTTCGAGCACATTGGCCAGTACCCGTGCCTGGATATCGGTGCTGCCTCCGGCGCCGAAGCCGACCACCAGCGTAAGGGGGCGGTTGGGGAAGTCGTCGGCCTGGGTCAGACCGGTAACACTCAGCGTCATGGCAGCCACCAGCGTGGCCGCACCCCATCGTGTCTTGTTCATTTAGCGGATTCTCTTGTTGTTGGAGTCAATGTCGCGACTCTAGCGCGCGACAGTCAGTGATGGCGGGCGTTGAGCAGCAAGACGCCATGCATGCTGCCCCAGCCTAAGTTTGCCACGCTATCTGCTGCACTTAGCGTTAACAAATAGCATGACCTACGCCTCTTCAACGCTCAAGCTGCTGTTTCACACTGGCAAAGGCGTCGAGTGCGGTGTCCAGGTCGTCGCGGCTGAAGGCCGCCGACATCTGGGTGCGGATGCGCGCCTGGCCCTTGGGTACCACCGGGTAGGAGAAGGCGGTGACGTAGATGCCGTGCTCGAGCATGGCGTCGGCGAAGCGTGCCGCCAGTGCGGCGTCGTGGAGCATGATCGGCACGATGGGGTGCTCGCCGGGCAGCAGCTCGAAGCCGAGGCGCTCGAGGCCGGCGCGGAAATACGCCGTGTTGTCGGCCAGTTGCTGGCGCAGTTGGCCCGAATTCGCCGCCAGTTCGACGGCCTTGAGCGCGCCGGCCACCACCGGCGGCGCCACGCTGTTGGAGAACAGGTAGGGCCGCGAGCGCTGGCGCAGCAGCTGGATGATCTCGCGCCTGCCGCTGGTATAGCCGCCGCTGGCGCCACCCAGCGCCTTGCCCAGGGTGCCGGTGGTGATGTCGACGCGCTCGATGCAGCCATGGTGTTCAGGGGTGCCGCGCCCGCCTTGGCCCATGAAGCCGGTGGCGTGGCAGTCGTCGACGTGGACCAGGGCGCCGTAGCGCTCGGCGAGGTCGCAGATCTCGTCGAGGGGGGCGATGTAGCCGTCCATCGAGAACACCCCGTCGGTGGTGATCATGATGAAGCGCGCGGCGTCGCGCCGCGCGGCCTCGAGCTGCGCTTCGAGGTCGGCCATGTCGCGGTTGCGGTAGCGGTAGCGCTTGGCTTTGCACAGCCGCACGCCGTCGATGATGCTGGCGTGGTTGAGGGCGTCGGAGATCACCGCATCCTCGGGGCCGAGCAGGGTCTCGAACAGCCCGCCGTTGGCGTCGAAGCACGACGGGTAGAGGATCGTCTCCTCGCTGTGCAGGAAGTCGCTCAGCGCGCGCTCGAGCTGCTGGTGCAGGCTCTGGGTGCCGCAGATGAAGCGAACCGAGGCCAGTCCATAGCCCCACTCATCGAGGCCTGCCCGTGCCGCGGCGGCGACCTCGGGATGCTGGGCCAACCCCAAATAGTTGTTGGCGCAGAGGTTGAGCATTTCGCCCTGGGGCGTGCCGATGCGCGCGCCCTGGGCGGAGGTCAGCGGCCGCTCGTGCTTGGTCAGGCCGGCCGTCTCGATGGCCTCGAGCTCGCGCTGCAGGTGGTGCTGAAATTCGCCGTACATGTGTCACTCCCAGTTCAAGATGACCTTGCTGGCGTCCCCCGACAGCATGGCGTCGAAGCCCTGCTGGAACTCGCTATAGGGCAGCCGGTGGGTGATCACGGGTGAGATGTCGAGCCCCGAGTCGATCATCACCGACATCTTGTACCAGGTCTCGTACATCTCGCGACCGTAGATGCCCTTGAGGGTCAGCATGTTGAAGATCACGGTGTTCCAGTCGATGGCGATATCCTCGCTGGGAATACCCAGCATCGCGACCTTGCCGCCGTGGCACATGTTGGCCAGCATGTCGCGGAAGGCCGCCGGGCTGCCGGACATCTCGAGGCCGACGTCGAAGCCCTCGGCCAGGCCCAGGTCGCGCTGGACCTCGGCCAGGCTCTCGTGGCGTACGTCCACCGTGCGGGTGGCGCCAAGGCGCTTGGCCAGCGCCAGGCGGCCGGGGTTGAGGTCGGTGACCACCACGTGGCGGGCGCCGGCATGGCGGCATACCGCCGCGGCCATGGCGCCGATCGGCCCGGCGCCGGTGATCAGCACGTCCTCGCCCAGCAGGTCGAACTGCAGCGCGGTGTGCACGGCGTTGCCCAGCGGGTCGAATAGCGCGGCCACGTCGAGGTCGATGCCGGCCTTGTGCTCCCAGACGTTGGACATCGGCAGCACCAGGTACTCGGCGAAGGCGCCTGGGCGATTGACCCCCACGCCGCTGGTGTGGGCGCACAGGTGGCGGCGCCCGGCCAGGCAGTTGCGGCAGCGCCCGCACACCACGTGGCCCTCGCCGGAGACGATCTGCCCGGGCCTGAAGTCGTTGACGTTGGAGCCCACCTCGACGATCTCGCCGACGAACTCATGGCCCACCACCATCGGCGTGGGGATGGTCTTCTGCGCCCAGCTGTCCCACTTGTAGATGTGCACGTCGGTGCCGCAGATGGCGCTGCGCTTGACCTTGATCAGCACGTCGTTGATGCCCACCTCGGGTATCGGCACGTCGTCGAGCCAGAGTCCTGGCGCCGCGTCCTTCTTGACCAGTGCTTTCATGGAGTCTCCTTGTCGTTGGACTGGCCTATCGCGCCAGGGGGTTTACTATGCAAGAATTAATTCCAGTATTGCAGACGATTTCTCGTATGCAAGACTTTTTTCTTGGATACAGGATTTTCAGTGTAGGCCATGACGCAAATGCATGAGAGTGAAAGCGGCGCTCACGCCAGCGGCGATCTCGGCAGCCAGGTGCTGTCGAGCCGCGTGACCGAGCTGCGCAAGAAGCGCCAGATGACCCTGGAGCAGCTGGCGGCGGCCTCCGGGGTCAGCCGTTCGATGCTGAGCCAGATCGAGCGCGGCCGCGCCAACCCCACACTGGCGGTGACGCTGCGTATCGCCCAGGCGTTCGGTCTCAATATCGGCGAGCTGGTCGACCAGCCGTGGGCGGCGTCGCGCATCGACGTGGTGCGCAGCGACGATGCCAGCCAGCTGTTTCGCGATGACCGGGAGTGCCGTATCCGCACCCTCTCGCCGCTGCACCTGGAAAAGCGCATGGAGTGCTACGAACTGTGGCTGGCGCCCCACGCCCGCCTGCACAGCGCCGCCCACTTCGAGGGTACCCGCGAGCTGCTGAGCATTACCCAGGGCCAGGCGCGGGTGGCATCGGGCAGCCACCGCTGTGAACTCGGCCAGGGCGACTCGGCGCACTATCACGCCGATGTCGAGCACACCATCGAGAACGGCGGCGATACCCCGCTGCTGGCCTTCCTGGTGGTGACCTACGAATAGACGGGCATGAAAAAGCCCACCGCGAGGGTGGGCTCTGCGTCACTTCAAACCTGAGCTGCGCCGTACAATTCGTCTTTGACGGTCACGCTTGATCCTTACGCCCTCCCGCGGGCGCTCGGGGAATAGTCGGCACAAGAACTCCAAAGGGGCGTCCAGGTTGTCATGCAAACGCTGCAACTCGGTCTCTGACCACTGTTGCACCGGTGCCCATCGCAGCTTGTGGCGTTTGTTGATGACGGCACGCTTGGGCCGGTGTGGAAACAGTGTAGCCAGCTCTTCGGCAGGCAAGTGTCGATTCTGTTCGAGCCTCCGTAGCTCCTCGGCACTCCAGGCATCTCCCTTTTCTCCGTCCCCACGGGGCACGTAGTGAACACCTTCTGCCCTGGCCCGAAACTTGATCGCATCTTCGGTGCGATGTGGCAGCTCCCGCTTTACCTGCTGTATACCGCCTTGAGGAAAGCCACGCCGAAGTATCTCCAGTTCTGGTTCGGTCCAGCGCTCGGACGAGAATGCTTTAAGGCCGAATTTCTTGGCCACATGACGAATGGCGATAACGGTACGGTGTGGCAGGAAACGATGCTGAATCTCCGGTGCCTTCAGTGCTGGGGAGTGCCGTATCACGAGGAGCAACTCTTCCCCAGACCAAGGCAGTTTCTCCGCCATCTGAACATCACGCTTCTTCAGCCCCAACTTATGGGCCATGCGCTGGATCGCGGCAGGTGTGCGATGAGGAAAATGGCGCACCTGCAGCTCACGCCACGTCATGTTCAAGTAATGCCGCTCGAGCAGGGCCTGTTCCCCATGTGTCCATTCGCGTGCAACGCCTGGATTAAGTCGCCGACTTCTTGTTTTTGCCATTCAGGCTTCTCCCACTGCCAGTCTTTGAAACCTCGTGGAGTAACCGCTGGGTGTGTTTATGGCTGGACCTTTGCCTTGTCCGAGGCAGTGATGATTTCACCACCGTGGTCCGTCTTGCAGCCAAGGTAGGCGGTGGGCCTGCCATCGGTAGTGGAACTACTGGAGCCTTCAATGATGGTGGCGCCGCAGCCGGTCTTGTCGCCCACTCGGGCCACGGGCTGGCCCTCTACCTCAGAGGGCGAGCCCGAGACGATTTCCGTTACGCTGTGGCCGGGAATGGGGCAGCGATGCAGATCGCCTTTGCGAGCTACTGGTTTCATTAGTCTATGGTGGCGATGCGCCACTCTCCGGCAGCGGTGCGGTAGAACACGAAGGGCATGGTATGTGGTTCTTTGTTTGGTTGGTCGGGATAGGACCAGCGCAAAGGACTTGGTCGGATGCTGACGAGACGACCGTTACCCATGAACTCCAGGCGATCGCTCACGGGGTCGTCTGCAAGTCTCAACGGCTCTAGCCGCGGGCCGTCTGGCTCCCGACGCATGCCAATCAGTTGCGAAGCGATGGGCAGCGGTTCAACATACTCCCTGGCACTCTTTCCTCCAGCCATCAGCAGGCCCGCGCGGTCCCATACCGGCCCCGCCTTGCGCAGGATGGCTTCGGTATCACCTGCATCGAAAAGACGATAAAGTTTCTGATAGGCCTGTCGCAGCTCATGACGCATCAGCGGTGTGTCCTCTAACTCCGTGGCCTCATCACGCCAATGAAAATCGGGGATGGGATCGAAGACACGGAAGCTCATATCTACCCGCTCGGCTTCGATAGATTCACCGCTGCCAAGCACCAGCATATCTGGCGAGTTGACGTGGAACTCGCCATTGGTGCGTAGGTGGTCGGTTTGATGCACAGGCTCATTACTTCCCATGGGCTCGTCGTAAGTTACTAGCTCGCCGGTTTCCATGTCGTAGCGCAACAGCAGGGTGTTGAGGCGTTCTTTCTCTTGCGTCCGGGTATTGATTGCTTCAATGGAAACATCGACCCAGAAATCCGGCTTTGGGCCTTGCAGAAACTCACCTGTCTCGGGGTCTTGGCTTATCAAGGGCGCAAAGATAAAGGAAGCAGTGTTGTTCCCTTCTTTCAAATTGTCACTAATGGGGTAAGAAACGCTTTGATGGCCAGTTCGACCATAGGACCAAATTTTCAGGTCATTGATGCGCAGAGTCCAGGCGGAGCCCTGTGTATGGATATTTACCCAATATTCACGCTCAATTGGATGAGCCATTGCCGTCTCCTGGAACAGTAAGAAGCATGAAAAAATCAATAAATATAGAAAATTAAAACGGCACCCATTCGGGCTCCTTGGGATCCGGCTCCCAGATCGTCTTTCCATTACCATCATCCCCTCTTGGGTTGGGATTGAAACCTTCAATATCGCCAGCTGCTTGTCGGTTGGAGTTGTCAATAGCGGACCTTACCCTGCCAAACAGGTCTGAGGCTTGAGCTTCGCCTTCTAGCCTTGAGTCTGCAAGGCCAGCTTCCATCTCCATCCCTAAGCTTTGGCCATCGTTAGTGTCACCCCCTCTAGTCGCTCGCACTTCAGCATACGCCTCCCCACTGACCTTGACGCCTTCGAAGATATAGCGCTTCTCTCGTACGCCATCGCGTGAGCGCACCTCCCAGGTCCAGGAGGTGTGTATGGAGCCACGCGCACCCACTTGGGCTGAGAGAATGAAAACCCGACCCTCCACATGGAGCTTGAGTTCCGCCAGGCCCAGTATCTTCAACTCGCCAGTGAATTCCTGCGAAATGCCATTGAAGGTGGCCTCGGCCTCTTCACCGGAGGCGGGAATCCGGTAGGTGGCCACGCTATTCCCACCGCCGCCGTCCACGGTGTGCGTCAATGATCCTGTGGCGCTGAGCTGGAGATACCCTTCGATGGTGGCGTTGACGTTTTCACCTGCCGCCATCCGTGCACGGGCATTCTGCACCAAGCGCACGTTAGCAGGGGAGAGCAATACTGCTGAGACGACCTCGATCAGGTCGATTCGCCCTGTGACGCCCACGCTCAGGGTGGAATCCAGGCTGCCGATTTTGACTTCCAGGTCCGGACTGCCTTCGACCGGGGCGAGTTCGAATCCCGTTGGTTGGAAGGTGAGGGATTTACTGAGGATGACACCCGAGCCCATGGTAGAGTTGTCGTACCTGACGCCGTTATCAGAGCCTCCACTGGGGCTTCCCATGGCAATATACCGATCCATGGTTTGGATGGTATTGACGATCATTCCGACAAGCCCCGGCGCATCGTTCTCCCTTGGGATGGTTTCTTGCGAATGCCCCGTCGAGTCGGCGCTGCCTTCCAGCGTCAGTTCATAGCGACCGTACTGTCCGCTCAGCGTCCCTTTGGCTTCCACCTCGGCGGACACGCCATGGGTCATAAAGGACGTTTCCACCGCCAGGGTGATGTCGCCATCCAGCTTGATACAGGGATAGGGAATGACCGTCAGAGCTTCCTTGACGTCCTTTCCCGGCCAGCACTGATTTGGCTGGAAGGTGGCTCTTCCACCCTGATTGTTCAGTACATTGAGGCTCATCAGACTGTCGAAGGCCAATAGTGCCAGCGTGACGTCGTGTGGAATGAAATCCCCCAGCGCCAAGGCCAGGCTCAAGTGCTGCTGATAGGCGACGGAAGCTTCACTAGTACTTTCCGTAATCTGGTGCCGGCCATCCGCCAGTCCACCCGTCAACAGACAGGGTTTGTCCGAGCGTCCTGCGAGGCAATTTTCTTCTCCCTCCCAGTTTACCAACACGTCGGAAATGAGCTGAGTGCCTTGCAGTTCGGCAACGACCAGCAGGGTCGTGGCTCCATTGACGGGAGGCCACTCAACCTTGCGGGATGGGTGGCTCTTGTCAATCACGCTGCCAGCCTTGATGCAGCATCCGTCGTCCTGCGTGCACTCCACACAGGTCGCCGCAAATGCTATGTCTGGGCCCTCTTCCCCTGCTGAGTCATTGTTATGAGGAAGAGGGCTCCCGGTCAGCGGTTCGGCTCCTCGCCCCAGGTATTCCTGGTAAAGGCTGGCGGCCACATGACTTTCATTCACTGGCTCGCCGTTCCGATACGAACGCTGAATGGAGCGCAGCATTAGCCCTGGCCTCTCAAAGGCCTGCGGCTGCGTCTCCATCAGATACACCATGTCTTCAAAGCCCGGCTGGTAGCTCATGACCGCTCCTTGGTAGCGATGGGCCGAAAATTGTCGTTCTGCATATCACTTTCCTGATTGCGATGCGGTGCCAAGAGGGCATGCCTCACGCGCCCGCGGGGCAGCCACGCCTCCAGCAGATCGCGCTTTCGCCAGCCGGCCATGCGCGGATGTTCGAGTATCGCCCTGGCCTCCGGGTAGTTCTGGGGAAAGCTATCGCCCAGCTCCAGGCAGCACTTCGCCAGGGTCTTGACCTGTTTCTTCGACACGAGCTCGTAGACGGCACCCAGCCTGTCGCCGACCTCAACCGCCGCCAGGACTTCCTCCAGCGGTGTCATGGCATACGTCTCCGTGAGTTCGCTGGCCAGCTTGCGCTGCGCCCGAGTCTTCTGCAGGGCGCCGAAGCGGGTGAACTCGGGCTGATCGATGGCGAAGCTACGGCCCGGCGATAGCATGTCGCGGTCGCGCTCTGTCATTGACTCGTTTAGCGCCAGTCGCAGCAAGCGCCCCTGGACCTCCTGGGGCGTGGCGGCGAAGTGGGGCGGGTCGCTGAGGTTGGTCGCGTCGGGGACGTTCACCAGCGGCGAGAGTCCCACGATAAGCGCGTCCAGCGGGGCCATGAAGGCGGCCAGCTTCCAGTGCCCGAGCGCCTGGGCCATGTCCAACGCCACCCGGGGGTCGTAGAAGCGGAAGTAGACCGGGGCCTGGTCGTTGGCCGGGGTCCACAGCATGGTGAACTTGCGCAGGTGGCTGCGCAGCTGCTTCAGGGTGGCGTGGGAGTGCAGCAGGATGCCCCAGTGCTGGTCCTGGGGCAGGCCTGCCAGCCAGTGGCGGATCTCGCTGTCGGGTTCGAGCCTGACCAGCCAGGGCGCGATGGCGCGGGTGGCGGCGTCGGTGGTGGCGTAGAGGCAGGCGCTCTGGACCTCGGCGCTGGTGAGCCGTTGCATGGCTTCGCGACAGTTGACGCCGTCGATCACCGCCCACAACGGCGCTGAGGTGGGGGTGAAGAGGTCCGCCCAGGCGATCTCGTCGTAGCGCACCGGGGGCGCCGGCAGGCTGGGCGCCGCAGTTGGCGCCCCGGGTTCCGGGAGGAGCGGGATCATCTCACCCAAGGCCACCGGGGTGCGTGACGTCGTTTCGTCCGCCAAGTCCAATAACGCTTGCGACATACCTTCGCGGCGAAAGCGCTGCAGCAGGGGCTGCGCGGAGTCGAGCCGGATGAGGCTGAGCCCCTCGCCGTCGAGGGTTTCCTGCAATTGGGCGCGCATGTCGTCTTCCGACTCGGCCCGCACCACCACGGTGACCATGGCCTCGTCGGTAGCGGCCTCCCAGCGTCGCGCAACGTGTGAGGTGGTGCTCAGGTGGCAGCGGCCTGTCCAGTAGTCATGGGACGACATGGATTACCCCGCCAGGGGGCAATGGGAGACGAAGGGGCTACCTTCGCCCGCGGCGGCCTCCAGCACGGCGGGAATGGGCGGCAGGGCCGCCGACCCGGGGGAGGCGGAGCCGACGTTGAGATGCGGCGAGACGTCGACGCGGCCGCCCGAGACGACCAGTGCCGCGCCGCCGGCGACGAGGGTGATCTTGGACGCGTCGAGCACGATCTCGCCGTCGGCCTTGAGGGTGATGTCGCCCCCGGCGTGGGTCTGGAAGCTGCTGCCGACGCGCAGCCCGCGCTCGCCGTCGATCCTCTCGCTGAGGTTGGCCGCGATCGTGACCTCGCGATTGCCCTCGACCGTTTCGATGCGGTCGTTGGCCACGACGAGATGCGAGTCGTGGCCGATGGTGGCGGTATCGTCGTACTCCACGCGCTTCTGGCGCGAGTTCTCGACGTGCAGCTCCAGGTTCTTCTGCGCGTGCAGGTAGATGAACTCTTCGCCGGCCTGATCCTCGAAGGTCAGTTCGTTGAAGCCTTCACCCTGGTGAGTCCGGGTCTTGATCGTGGTACGGGTCTTGTGGGTGGGCAGCAGGTGCGGCGGTGTGTTCACCGCGTGGTAGGTGCGCCCGGTGATCAGTGGTTGATCGGGATCGCCCTCCAGGAAGCTGACGACCACCTCGTGGCCGATCCGCGGAATCGCGATACTGCCGTAGCCGCCGCCGGCCCAGCCCTGGCTGACGCGAATCCAGGCACTGGCGGTCTCATCGGGCTCGGCCTCTCGGTCCCAGGGAAACTGCACCTTGACCCGGCCGTGCTCGTCGCAGTAGATCTCCTCGCCCGCTGGCCCGACCACGAAGGCGACCTGGGGGCCGTCGACCCGCGGCTTGGGGTTGGGCGTGGGGCGCCAGGCAATGTCGCCGGGGGCCAGCACCAGCTCGTTATGGTAGAGGGTGCCGCCTTCGCTGCCCACGGCATCCTCCTCCAGGGCCTGGGGCTGTTGGCCATGGTGCTTGACCGCGACCAGTTGCCAGTCGCGATTGAGGCTTTCGGCATCGTGGTCGGTGAGGTCGAAGCGAACCCCGGGAGCGAGTTCGGGGAGATCGCTCACGGCCTCGGCCGTGAGCGCCTCATGGCGCAGCGACTCGAGGCGCACGCGGGTGAAGGCCTCGCCGGAGGCGTCGGCCTTGTAGCGCCCGGGATAGTCGTAGTGCTCGTACCCGTGATCGGTGCCTTCCTCGTGCAACTGGGCCTGATGTAACTGTGAATAGGCGGGTTGCTTGAAGGAGTAATCCTTGAGCGTGGCCGAGTCGGGGGCGACCCGGGCGAGCTGCCGCAGCTGGCGCACGTGTCGGCTGAGGGCAGTGCCGCCGGCACGGCTGTGGTAGGTGCGCGGACCCAGGTCGGTGAGAACCTGGGGCGCGTCGGCGAACACTAGGCGGTGGCCACCTTCGTGAAACTCGTGGAAGTAGAACAGCCCCTCTTCGGCGGCCAGGCGCTCGAGGAAGGCCAGGTCGGTCTCGCGGTATTGCACGCAGAATTCCCGCATCTCGGGCTCGCGGGTCACGGCGAAGGCGATATCGCGCAGGCCGCGCTCTTCGCACAGGGTCTCAATGATGGCCAGCGGCGACACCTGCTGGAAGATGCGTGAGTTCTGGCGCAGCGAGAGACGCCACAGAGCGGGGCGCAACACCAGCGAGTAGAAGGTGCGGCGGTGGCCACGGTCGCCGCGACCGAACTCGCTGATGATGCCATGCACCCGGCGCAGCGGCTCGCCATCCTGCCAGATCGTGAGAGTGGCCTCGCGGTCGAGCAGTGCAGTGGCATCCAGGTCGCAGTTGCGGCTGGCCAGGTTGACCGTCAGTTCGAAGATCTTCGAGAGCGTTTCACGGTGGGTGAAGTCGACCACCGCGACATCGTCGACCCCAGGCAGGGTCAGGGTGAACTGCAGTCCGGTCATGCTGGCCATGACGTCTCCCTACGTCCGTTTTCCGGTTCGCGCCATGCATCACACCCGGTGTCGCATTAGCTTTTCCTTTGCTAGAGGAGCATACCAGTACCTTCTGCAGGGCGTTGTCACATCTATCTGAACGGCGTGTAAGCCATCGCTGACAAAAAGGCGAAGACATTGGCTATTGCTGACGAAATCGTCAGCGCAGCGCCGGAAACTAAAAACCGGCGCCAGGGCTGGCACCGGTTCGAATACGCTGGCTTGGGCCGATCAGCCCTTGCTGGCGCGCTTGCGCTCGTTTTCCTTGAGGTGCTTCTTGCGCAGGCGGATATGGTTGGGGGTGATCTCGACCAGTTCGTCGGAGTCGAGGAACTCGATGGCCTGCTCCAGCGAGAACTTCACCGGCGGCGTCAGCACGATGTTCTCGTCGTTGCCGGTGGAGCGCATGTTGTCGAGCTTCTTGCCCTTGGTGGGGTTGACCACCATGTCGCTGGCGCGGTTGTTGATGCCGATCAGCATGCCCTCGTAGACCTCGGTGGCATGGTCGATGATCAGCTTGCCGCGCTCCTGCAGGGCGTAGAGGGCATAGGCCAGGGCCTTGCCGTCGACCATCGATACCAGCACGCCGTTGCGCCGCTCGATGGAGGCGTCGGGCTTGAGCGGGCCGTAGTGGTCGAAGCGGCTGGTGAGGATGCCGGTGCCCGAGGTCAGGGTCAGGAACTGGCCGCGAAAGCCGATCAGGCCGCGCGCCGGGATCATGAAGTCCAGGCGCACGCGACCCTTGCCGTCGGGGTTCATGTTGGTCAGCTCGCCCTTGCGGTAGCCGAGCTCCTCCATGATCGCGCCCTGGTGCTGCTCCTCGCAGTCGATGATGACCTCTTCGTAGGGCTCCTGCTTGACGCCGTCGACCTCGCGGATGATCACCTCGGGGCGGCCCACGGCCAGCTCGAAGCCTTCACGACGCATGGTCTCGATCAGCACCGAGAGGTGCAGCTCGCCGCGGCCGGATACCTTGAACTTCTCCGGCGTCTCGCCGGGCTCGACGCGCAGCGCCACGTTGTGGATCAGCTCCTGGTCGAGACGCTCCTTGATATTGCGGCTGGTGACGTACTTGCCGTCGCGGCCGGCCATCGGCGAGTCGTTGACCTGGAAGGTCATCGACACGGTGGGCTCATCAACCGACAGCGGCGGCAGCGCCTCGACGTTGGCCGGGTCGCACAGGGTGTCGGAGATCGACAGGTCGTCGATGCCGGTGATGCAGACGATGTCGCCGGCGTCGGCCTGCTCGGTCTGCACGCGCTCGAGGCCGAGGTGGGTCATGACCTGGCCGATCTTGCCCTTGCGGGTCTTGCCGTCGGTGCAGATCACGCTGACCTGCTGGTTGGGCTTGACGCTGCCGCGCTTGATGCGGCCCAGGCCGATGACGCCGACGTAGCTGTTGTAGTCGAGCGCCGAGATCTGCATCTGGAAGGGGCCGTCGAGCTCGACCTTGGGCGGCTCGACGATATCGACGATGGCCTGGAACATCGGGTCCATGTCATCGGCCAGTTCGTCCGGATCGGGGCCGGCAATGCCGTTGAGCGCCGAGCAGTAGATGATCGGGAAGTCGAGCTGCTCATCGGAAGCGCCGAGGTTGTCGAACAGGTCGAAGATCTGGTCGATGACCCAGTCGGGGCGCGCGCCGGGGCGGTCGATCTTGTTGACCACCACGATCGGCTTGAGGCCCTGGGCGAAGGCCTTCTGGGTCACGAAGCGGGTCTGCGGCATGGGGCCGTCGACGGCATCCACCAGCAGCAGCACCGAGTCGACCATCGACATCACGCGCTCGACTTCGCCGCCGAAGTCGGCGTGTCCCGGGGTGTCGACGATGTTGATGTGGTAGTCGTGCCAGCGAATCGCGGTGTTCTTGGCCAGGATGGTGATGCCGCGTTCCTTTTCCTGGTCGCTGGAGTCCATGATGCGCTCCTGCCCCTCGGCCTTGCGGTCCAGGGTGCCGGACTGGCTGAGGAGCTTGTCGACCAGGGTGGTCTTGCCATGGTCGACGTGGGCGATGATGGCAATATTCCTGATTTTCTCGATGTGAGAACCAGTTACGTCTGTGCTCATAGGGTTGTAGCTCGTCTTTATGTACGCACCTATGTACACGGTCTTGTTACGTACCCTAGGCGCGGGGTAGGGAAGGTTGGTGGCGCATTGTACAGACTCGGCGCGCGGGGTAATAGCACTATGGCGCGGGGCCGGCCCCAGAGGGGGGCCGGCTGTGTGCGGATTACGCCTAGAAGCGCCAGGTGGCGCCCAGCAAGGGGCCGCTCATCTCGATATCCAGCCTGGCGCCGTTATCCTCGTAGCGAACCTCCAGGTGGCGATAGCCGGCGGAGAGGTATAGCGCATCGTTCAGCCGGTAGTTGAGGCTGCCTACCGCTTGCCAGGTCGCGTCGGAGCCGACCCCGAAGCCGCCGACGTCGGCATACACAATCGCCGACCAGTCGGGGGTGAAGTCGCGGCGCAGCCTGACCGCCAGCAGCGGGTCGACCCAGCGCTCGGACTCGGTGGCGCTCAGGCCGAGTGCCGGCACGTCTACCGACGCCCGGGCTCGCCATAGCCGCGCACCGCCGAGCAGGTCGAGGGAGAGGTCCGGCGCTTGCACGACCTGATAGCCGGCCGCCGCCGTCATCGATGTCTGCCGCACCCGCCCCTCGATGCTTACGCCCGGCGCCAGGCTGGCGCTGGTGCTCAAGGAGGCGTGAGAAATATCACCGAACAGCACCAGGCGATCGCGTCGCGCGGTGGCGTGCAGGAAAAACGCCGCGTCCAGCTCATCGAGGATGTCGCCAAAGGATTGCCGGGTGCTGAGCGTCGGCGCGCTGGACGTGGGGCGGATGTCGCCGGCCAGGCTCGGCATCCACACGTAGGGCGTCACCTGGCCGCGCCAGGTGTCGGCCGCGGCGGTGGCTGAAACGGTGCCCGTGAGCAGCACGGCAACCAGCAGAGGAGTCTTCATAGGGAATCCTTGTAGATGCGCCCATCCTTCATGATCAGGCGCAGGTTGCGCTCAGGGTCATCGAGGAAATCGAGGCTCGCGTTGGGGTCGCCGTCGACCACCAGCAGATCTGCCAAGGCCCCCGGTACAAGGCGCCCCAGCTGCCCCGGGTAGGGGTTGCGGGGCCCCGACAGCGCCAGCAGTTCGGCATTGCTGCCGGTGGCCATGGCCAGCACGTCGAGGGGCGCGTAGAAGCGAGTCAGCTTGGCCAGCTGGCGGCCCTGGCTGGGCGTGTTCTGGGGGCTGAACAGGATGTCGGTGCCCCAGGCGGTCTTGATCGCGAAGCGCTGGGCCATCTCGTAGGCGCGCAGCGTTCCCTCGGCCACCTGACGCTGGCTCTCGCGACGCTCGGCATCGGGGTAGACGTTGGCGTCCTCGTCCTGCAGGAAGGGCTGCAGACTCCACCAGGTGCCCTCGTCGGCCATCATCCGCACGCTGTCCTCGTCGGCCAGCTGGCCATGCTCGATGCACTTCACTCCCGCAGAAATAGCCCGCTGGATGCCGCGCGGCGTATAGACATGCGCCGTTGCGTAGGTCCCCCAATCATCGGCTGCCTCTACCGCGGCGCGCATTTCACGCTCGGAGAACTGGGTGCTGTCGAGCGGATCGTAGCTCGAGGCAACGCCGCCGCCGGCCATCAGCTTGATCTGCGAGGCACCCAGCATCAGCTGCTCGCGGGTGCGTCGCAGCACTTCCGCTTCGCCGTCGGCGATGGCGCTCACGCCCATCAGCTCGCCGGGGCTCAGTGGCGTGGTCGTGCCCCGCGGAATCTCGTGGCGCATGCGAAAATCGCCGTGGCCGGAGGTCTGCGAGATCATGGCGCCGGCAGGAAAGATGCGCGGGCCGTGGACGATGCCCTCGTCGATGGCGCGCTTCAAGGCGAACGACGGCCCGCCCACGTCGCGCACGCTGGTGAAGCCGCGCAGCAGCGTGCGCTCCGCCTCCTGGGCGGCCACCAGGTGCACGTAGCCCGGGTCGGCGGTCATGGCCGCGGTCTGGGTGATGGCCGCCAGGGTGGCATGCCAGTGGGCATCGATCAGCCCCGGCATCACCACCCGCCCGCCGCAATCAATACGCTCCACTTCCCCGGTCTCCGCCTGAGCCGGCAGGATCTCCTGAATGCGCCCCGCGTCGACCCGTATCGAGACATCATCGCGCAGTGGCGCACCGCTGCCATCGAACAGCCGCAGGTTGGTCAGCAGAATAGGGGGGCCGTTACCACGCGGCTGGGCGCCAATCACGCTGGGCGTCCGCAGCCCTGCAAACAGCGCCATGACGGCGGCGCTGCCGCCGAGAAACTGGCGGCGGGTAAGATCGGCCATGATGCGCTCATGAAAGCGTTGCAGCAGCGGCGATCCGCACAGGCAGGCGCCAGTGGCATGACCGCCGTGGGATGCGCATAGAGAGGACTGGACGGATACAGGCATAGGGAAACCTCCATGTGAAACTTCACTATAGAAGAGTCGCTGGAGGCCGTGCATAAACGTCAGGCTAGGCGGGCGATGGCCGCAGAGGGCTCATGGGGATAACGCAAACGCCCGCCACCGAAGGTGACGGGCGCCAAGCGAGCGGGCCGCGGTTCAGCCCTCGTCGTCTTCGCCGGGGACGCCGCCGAGCTCTTCGAGCAGCGCCCTGTAGCCGGCGACCTGGTCGCTGAGGGTCTGGGTGACCTCCTCTTCATCCATGTAGACCACCGGCATCAGGATGCGCTCTTCGGTGATCTCGATGAAACGCTCGTCCTGGGTGGCGGCCTCGAGGGCCTCGGCGAGGCGCTCGACGTGGCTGTCCGGGGTGTTCTGCGGGACCATCACCACGCGGATCTCGGCGGGGTTGATGTCGTAGCCGGCTTCCTGGATCGACGGCGCGTCGGGGAAGGCCACCAGGCGGTCTTCGGCGAGGCTCAGCAGCACCGGCATTTCACCGGAGTCGGCGTAGCCGGAGTGGGTGCCGCCGC